>WAQS01000226.1 GCA_015520115.1 Ferroglobus sp. | reverse complement strand
TTGACAGATTTTATAATTTTGCTAAAGCTTTTACTTCCACACTTCTGGATGTAAAAACCTCGCCATGATTTCCACAGCCTCTGCAAGTCTGTAGGAAGGGCGAGAGATTATGTCCGAGTCTATGACATAAACTCTTCCGTTCTTTACAGCCTCTACACCTTTCAGTCTTTCGTCGCTGATCACCCATTCGTAAATGATGTTTCTTCCCCCGCCCATTCCGCTTCCGCTGTTCACGACTATCACTTCAGGATTTGCGGCGATGAGGTCTTCTACGCTCACGACTTTCCAGCCGGTAAAGTTGAACACGTTAATTCCGCCAGCAAATTCTATCACGTCGTCAGCGAAAGTTCCCTTCCCAGAAACCCATATCGGATCGTGCCAGATTAAATGGGCAACTTTAACCTTCTTTTCGTTTTTAACTTTCTCCTTAACTTTCTTAATTCTCTCAGCCATCTCTTTTACGAGCTCCTTTGCTTCGTTCTCTTTTCCAGTGGCAACTCCGATTAAGTAAATACTCCTCATAACATCTTCAATCGATCTGGGATCGAAGGCTATAACGTAAACTCCAAGGTTCCTCAGAGTTTCGATTGTTTCGAGTCCGTTTCCATAGCTCGCTACCACGAGACCCGGATTTAGCGCAAGTACTCTTTCGATGTTCACAGTAGAATACCCTCCAACGCTGATAAGTTCTCCCTTTTCCTTCTTCTCCAGTACTTCCGGAGGATAGTTGCAGTAGTCCGTAACTCCGACAACCTTATCTCCGGCTCCTATCGCAAAGAGAATTTCGGTGTTGCTTGGAGCGAGAGAAACTATTCTCTCTGGATTTACGTTTTTAATTGGGTAACCAGTGTCATCGACGAGAGAAGCGTTGAAGATTTCAGAGAGATTAAAGTGTTCTTCAACTTCGATCCGCTTTTTCTCCTCGCACAGGGAGATTAGAGGAAGAGAGATCAAAATTAAAAAAATGAAGAGCCTTGTTTTCATTTTCTCACGACTCTCGCTGCAAGCACGAGCAAAGTCAGTATGGCTGTGAATCCCGGAATTGCTCTCTTTTCTTCAGTTGGCTTCGGAGTTGGAGTCTCTTTGATTTCTGGAGTTGGAGTCTGGGTTGGTGTTACTTCCACTATCTCCTCCGAGGTTTTTTCAGGTTTTTGAGTTTCTACAATTTCCGGAGTTGGCGTTGGTGTGGGCACTTCTCTTTCCTCCATAACCTTTATCGGATGCGCTTTTCCAAGCAAAGCCATTATGGCGCTGACGGTCATGTAGCCGGGATTTGAAGTTTGATGGGCGGTGTATTTAAAGTACCCTTCCTCTGTCTGCAAGCTCAACAAATGTTCGACGACGCTGATGTTGTTCTTCCTCCACTCCACTGGATTTATCCCAGCCGCAACCAATGCTTGAATCGTCCAAGAGTCGCTGGCTGCGTTGCTCGCTGAATTTCCGAAGTATCTCATCCCTCCATCTTCGTTTTGCCCCTGCTTAAGGTAATTTAACGCTTTCTGAATAACTTCGGAATCTTTTGCCTCGCCGGCAGCTATTAAAGCCTGAATTGCAGCGGCTGTGTCATCAAAATCGCTTTTCTCTCCAACAGCCCACGCGAAGCCACCATCTTCGTTTTGTTGCTCTTTCAACCACTCAACAGACTTGTTTACATCCTCTCCAACGGAGACGAGGGCTATGATTCCCCAGATTGTGGTGTAAATGAAGTCTCCAATTTGTCCGTTCTCCTTCACTCTGTCCTTTAGCAACCTCACGAGGTCAACCCCGGCAAAATTCCTCGGATTCTCGCCAGCTGCTACTAAAGCCAGAATTGTTCTCGCGTAATCGGCTGTACCCATTTTCGGGAGCTCTTTTTTCAGATTTTCTCTAAGGTAGTCTATCGGGCTTTTTCCGTTCTTCTTCCACTCATCCGGATTTTCTCCGGCTGCTACCAAAGCCATTATAGCCCAAGAGGTTTTAGCCACACTGCTCTCCTCTCCTGGATTGGCAAAACCCCCGTCATCATTCTGGATACTTTTTAACCATTTCAACGCTTTAACTATCCTTTCATCCTCCGGTTTTAACGGAAAGTTGTTCCATTTTACGATAATTGCAAATAGGCTGAAGTTCGTTATTTTTGAGGAGAAGAAGTAGTGAGTTTCGTTTTCATCTACAAGAGTAGTTTCCAAGCACTTCCACTCATCTTCAACGTATTTAGCGAGACATACGTTTTCGGGAGATTCGTTTTCGAGGAGTTCCTTCTTTACTGAGAAGTTCAGCAGAATTTCTGCGCTTTCGTTAACCTCCAGCTCGAAAGCTTCAAGAACTTTGCCATGAACGCTTCTAAATTCAACTCCTCCAATTTTCCTCTGAACGAGCTCGATTAGAACGGGTTTCTCTTTTTCGAGTTTGAGCTTCATGGGAATTTTGAGATTAACTACAACTGTCTCATTTGGTTTAACGACCTCAACCTTTTTCGTGAGGTTGAATTCAACAATTTTCTCTTCTTTTTCTGGAGTTGGTGTGGGCGTCGGGGTTGATGCTGTAGCTCCTCCATAGGAAGGAGTTCTCCAGTAAATGTTCACGTCAAAAGTCCAGTCCGGGAAGGTAATTATTTCGATTCTGTAGGGAGAACTCTCAGCGGTTTCGCTCATGCTTCGCGAGAAGTACCAGACGACTTTGTCTCCAGCGTTTAGTTCGTACTGATCGGAGCTCACGCTTGGAATTTGATTGTTCACAGCGTACATCCATCCAGAGGTAGATCCAAGGTCTCCTGTGCAAATACCTTTGATACAATCCACAAATAAACCGTAGCTCCACTTCTTCACCTTTACGCTGAAGCCTTTAACTTCAGAGGCTCTTATAAGTGCTCCCAATGCAGTTCTGTAGTCGATTTCCTCCACGCTTCCGTCTTCAAGCGTTACGCTTACTTTTCCTGAGGG
>WAQS01000225.1 GCA_015520115.1 Ferroglobus sp. | reverse complement strand
TAAAGGGGCACGAACCTACACCGAGTATCGGATAGACTTCAGCGTTAACGTCTTCCAAACGCATGAGGGAATACTTCACGTAGATAGTTGCGGAAATAAATCCGTAGTTTAAAGCTGGATCCGATCTCGCTAAAAACACTCGGATGTGTTCGCTGTTAGTTTCCTCGACGATCTTGCTAACGATTTCTTTAGCATTCAAAAGAGATTTCTTATCCTCCAAGAGGGGAATAACTTTGATTTCCTCGGGCTTAAATTCCCCAAGCCATTCGGATATTTTTGTTCCGTCCCTCAAACTTAGCTTTCCCTTTCCGGCAACGAAGTCCTTGTAGAAGTAGTAGATTCTTAAAACTTCCTCGTGAGTTCTCGTCATCGGTAGTATTACTTCAAAAATCGGCTCCTGATCTATGTCGAAAGATTTTACGTAGTCGTAGCTTCTTGGGATCATTTCAAGGATTTCCGATAAAAGTTTCGCCTCTTCCTTTTCAACGCTCGGGTTTGGAATTCTTGGAGTTAATCTGAAGAATTTTCCAAGGGGTTTCCTTTTAAAAAAGTCTGGATAATTCGAGAGGAGTTTTCTAACGACAAAATCGTCAACTTCTTTCCCCTCGAAATCCCACATCTGCTCGTCGCAGCCAAAATGAGAAAAAACGTAATACGCCTCCTTAATCTCATCCTCTCCGTTTAAATACTCTCCCCTGGCAAAGAACGGCATATTTGCGTTATCCGGATGCTGGGTGCTCATCACCCTTGGAATCATCCATACAAACGCATACGTATTGATATAAATACTTTTGTGGGGGAAACGATTTAAGCTCAAAGAGAGGAAAAAATTGAGTGAAAGTTTGTATTGTAGGAGGTAGGGTTGCCGGAAGCTTGGCAGCTATAAATCTCGGGGAGAAAAATGCAGATGTCGTTGTGTTTGAAGAACACAGGGATTCCGGATTTCCCGTGAGTTGTGCTGGATTGATAAGTGAAGACTGCTACAAAAAACTGAAAGACCTTGGAGTTAACGCCAAGCAGAATGAAATAAAGGGAGCTTTCTTCTTCTCTCCAAGCGGAAAATATGTCGAGGCTATCGGAAAAAGTAGGGGGGTTGTTGTAGAAAGAAAATTGATGGATCCTCAGCTTTTAAGAAGAGCTTCAAAGGTTGCTGAAGTTAGGATGGGCTCGAAAGTCGTTAGGGTGAAGAGTAAGGAGGTAACGTTTATTGTAAACGGAAAAGAGAAAAAGGAGAGTTTCGACCTGCTCATAGGAGCTGACGGAGTTAACAGCGTTGTCGCCAAGAACTTGGATTTTAAGAGACCGAAAATTTTCTTGGCTGTTCAAATTCTCTCCGAGTTCGAGGCAATTGATGACAAATTCGTAGAGCTTTACTTTGGAAGAAAGTATTCCGACGGATTTTTCGCCTATGCTGTTCCGGTTGAAAAGGGCTTGGCAAGAATCGGTGTGGTTTCGAAGACAAACCCTAAGGAATACCTGCAAAGGTTGATCAACGAGCATCCCTCAGTTTCTGAAAGAGTCGGGAAGGGGATTTTAGAGTTGAATGTGGGAGCTATTCCCATAGGACTTGTGGATTTTGTTAGGGAAAACGCGGCTTTAATCGGTGATTCGGCTGGGATGGTAAAGCCCTATACGGGAGGAGGAATTTATTACACATTAATAGCTGCAGAATTGCTCGGAGAGACTTTTCCGAATTTGAAAGCTTTCGAAAAAGCGTACAAAAAAAGATTGTGGAAGGAGTACCATTTTGGAGAAAAGATTAGAAGGTTGTACGAGACTCTGAGGGATGAAGATTACGAAGAGCTTGTTAGAATTGCCTCCGATTTAAGCTTCGAAGATTTGCACATGGACAAGCCGAGCTCCATCTTGAAATTTTTGGTAAAAAATCCGAAAATACTGAAAGTTGTTAGATTCTTCTTCCCCTAACTCTGTCTATGTCAAACTGAGCCCTCTCAGATATGTGCATCACTGCCAAAGTTCCAGCCATAACTGGGTCGCTTACGACGAGGTCGCTCACTTTCGGCACGTCTCCAAACATGTTGAGGCTTATTACTCTTATCCCAGCTTTTCTAAGCTTCTTAACTTCCTCCGCTATCTTACCTCCCATAATCCCACCAGCCAGTACCAAAATTTCCGCTCTATGAAGCCTCGAAACAGCTTTCACAGCTTCGGCAAGTTCTTCCTCCCCTACCAACGGCATTGTGTCAACGCTGATTCTTTCTCCCCTTAAGTTGTGCCTGTCCGCCTCAGTTATGGCTCCGAGAGCCACTTGCGAAACTAAGGCTCCTCCGCCGAAGATTATGACTCTCTTTCCGAACACTTTCTCGAAGGGTTTCTCCTCTTCAACTTCTATGACCGTCGGCAATTCTTTTATCTTTTCCACGATTTTTTCGAATTCCCCTCCCTCGATTTCGAAGTAGATTAGGGCGTTTCCTTTGTATTCTCCGTGCTTTATTATAAACGTCTGAGCGTAGGTTATGTTTCCCTCATGCTCGGCGATAATAGTAGTTAGATCCCTCAAAACTCCTATTTGGTTTTTCGCTATTATCCTCAACCCCCTGATCATCAGAACTTCGCTCCCGTAAGGGTTTTAGTCTCAAGAACTCCGTCAATGGCTCTTATCTTCTTAACAACCACGTCGCTTAAATGCTCGAAGTCTCTGACGACTATCTTGGCTATAAGGTCGTACTCTCCGAAAAGCGGGTAAAGTTCTTCCACTTCTTCTATCTGTGCTATTTTTTCGTAAACTTCCCTTTCTTTTCTTGGCGACACTTTTATCAAAACAAAACCCAGTGCCATAGCCGAGGTTTATTTTACAACCTTAAAAACTTTTTAGTTCCCAATGCTACTTCTCCCCAAAGGCGACGAATATACTAATACCACATGGTTGAACGCAACAATTTTTATTGGTGCACTCCACCCTTACATTTTTTAATCCAGCTTCTTCGAACCATTTTTTGATCTCCTCTCTTCTAAAACCCATCCACTTATCGTGATGAATTTCTTTCATGAATTCAAAGTTGTGTTTGTCAAGATCCGTTATAACGAGCTTCCCTCCCGGTTTTAGAATTCTCGTCATTTCCCTTATTGCTCTTTGTGGAGAGTTTACATGATGAAGACACATGTTTGAGAAAACATAATCAATAGCATTATTCAATATCGGCAATTTTTCCGCATCTCCGATACAGTAGTGAACGTCAAACGATCTGAATTTCCTTTTCATTTCTATAAGCATAGCTCTCGACTTATCAACTGCAATAACCTCCAATCCCTTCTTAACGAGCCCCTCCGTTATAAATCCGGTACCAGCACCAACATCGACAGCAGTCTTTCCTTCTTTCACCCCAGCTACCGATAGAGCTATATCTCTAACTTCTTCTGAAAAAAGAAAACTTCGTATTTCGTCCCATGTAGAAGCTACTTTGTCAAAGTAGTTTTCTTTCAAAATTTCACCTCCTATTAGATGGTATGCCCCGGCCGGGACTTGAACCCGGGTCCGGGAGTCCGCAGCCCCCGAGGATGTCCGCTACCCCACCGGGGCTTTTGAGAACAAACTTCGCTCGCTGTAAATATGTGTTTTTCCCTTCACGTTCAAACGATGCTGCGAGCGTGAACTTAATTTTAAGGCTTAAAAATTCTAAATAAATTATAATTAAAAAATAATTTTGTTTGCCTTATTATCTATACTCTTTTAAGCGATCCTTACTTTTGAGCCATTAGCTATTTATAAT
>WAQS01000224.1 GCA_015520115.1 Ferroglobus sp. | reverse complement strand
TCTGTCCCTCAAGATCTTAGAAATCTCGCTGTTCGGGTCGTCTAAATCTCCGAAAACTCTTGCATTTCCCGGACATCCTCTAACGCATGCGGGAGCTATGCCTTTGTCAACGAACTGAACGCAGAATGTGCACTTCTCTACAACACCCCTTGGTCTCGTTTTAGTGTACACGAGCCTTCCATCTTTAGTCCTGTGATCGAAAGGATACCCGTGTTTGTAATCTTTGACCGCATACCAGTTCTCCTCAAACCCAGCTCTTTCGAAAGCTTGCTTGAAGTTCTCATCGGCATCCTGCCAATTGAACTGTCTCACTCCGTAAGGGCATGCCGTGATGCAGTATCTGCAACCTATGCACCTTTCAAAGTCTACTAAAACCAAGCCGTCTTCTCTCTTCCAAGTAGCTCCCACTGGACAGACTTTAACGCACGGAGCATTTTCGCAGTGCATGCACGGTACCGGAAGAAAAACTTCAGAAAGGTTTGGATATTCGCCTACTGGAACCATGTGCTCTTTTGAGCCTACTGTTTCGACTCTCTGCCACCATGTTCCCGGAGGAACGCTGTTCACCATTTTACAAATTACGGCACAGCTTCTGCAGCCTATACACCTGTTAAGATCTATAACCATGCCGTACCTAACCATTTAACTCACCTCAAACCTTTCTGACATCGCAGGCTGTTTCGTTCCAGCATGTTGTCGGCTCCCAGATTCCCGGAACGAAGTAGGCTAAATGAGTTGCTTTAACCCACGGGAACGTCAGCGTGTTGTAGGATGCTCCTCGCAAATACCTGCTCCACCACCCTTGTTCGAATATAATCACTCTTGGATGAATTCCCGGATCGAGAACCGCGTAGCCGTAAACCCTTCCCCTGTCGTTGTAAACTTCCACGAGGTCTCCTTCTTTGATGCCTTTCTCCTTCGCTGTTTCCGGATTCATCCAGACTCTCGGTCTGAAATCTTGCAACTCAAGCATTGTCAGGTTGTTACTGTGAGTCGAGTGCACTCTGTAGAGAGCGTTTCTCGTCACATAAGCGAACTTGTACTTGTTCTTAGCCTCCGGATTAACCTTGTACTCCGTATCAACGAACGGGTCTTTGTGAACCGGCAGAGTTTCTCCGAAGTCTATGAAGACATCCTCTTCCTTGTAGAATTCTATCCTTCCGCTCTTCACGAATCTGGCTGTCTTAGGAAGAGGTGCAGGGTAAGATGGCGGAGGGAACGGTTTTTTCTCGTGAATCTGCTCCCAGAACGGAATTTGTCTGTTGTTCGGAGCTGGCAGGTTTAATCTCACTGCCCCCTCTCTTAAAAGTCTCTCAAGAGTTATGTTTTTCGTGAATTCGTGCTTTCCAAGCATAAGCTCAGCAGCTTTCAACGAAGCTTCGTTCGCAATTTCTCTTGCAAGCTTTAAGTTCCAAGTTCCGTTCTTTCTCGCTTCTTCCTCTTTTCTGAACAACTCTGGATCCGGATAGAATTCCTCTATCTGCTCTTTAAGTTCTTGATCATCCCACCTTTCCACGAGTCTCTTCGCTATTTCTTTGAAAATCCATATCTCCGGCATGCACTCAAATAGCGGCTCTATAGCGGGCTGCTGAAGTTGCACGTAGGGGTGGAGTATTGTAGCGGTGAGTTCCCATTTCTCATACCAAGCCACTCCCGGCAGAACGACATCAGCCCACTTCGTTGAAGTCGTCTGCTGGAAGTCTATGGCGACTATCAGTTCAAGTTCTCCATTTGTTGCCATCTCCCTAAGCCTGTTCGCCATGTTGTGCTGATCGAAGGGGTTGTTCCACCCGAAAACGAAAGCTTTAACGTCGTTCTTTGGATACGGCGTCTCTCTATTGTACTTCCTAAACTCTTCGCTCTGCCTGTATTCTTTGTTTAACCAAAGCAGGAACGTAACCCAGTTGGGTTTTCTACCTTTGAACAGCCACCACATTCCAAGGGGCCATCTGATTTTGAACTGTCCAGCATAGGTTGAAATTCCGGCTCCGGGCTTTCCTATGTTGCCCGTTAGAGCCACTATTAGCGAGAGAGCTCTTCCTTTCAGGTCTCCGTGGAACCACTGGTAGTTGCTCGCTCCGTAGATGATGTGAAGGGGCTTTATCGTTCCCATTTCTCTGCCGAGCCTCTTGATTATCTCTACGTACTCCTCTTTGCTTCTGCCCGGCGGAGTTATGATTTCCGCAACTTTTTCCGGAGTGTAGTCCCTGTTTACAAGCTCCTTAATAAGCTGGAACACTGGCTTGACTTTGACCCTCTTTCCGTCAACGAGTTCGACTTCGAATTCGCCCTCCAAAGCCGGCTCAAAATCTCTTTCGAGAGTCTCGGGATTCACTATTTTGAATCTCCTCTCTTTAACATCGTAAACAACGAAAAGATCTCTGTACTCTGGAATCTTCTCCTTCATCTTCTCCGCTTCATCTTTAAGCTCTTTAACTTCGTAGGCTCTTAACCTCTTTTGGTTGTCAAGTCTTACAAGAAGTGGCAGATCCGTGTAGGTTTTTATGAACTCTTCATCGTAAAGCTTTTCGTTTATTATGACGTTCACAATTCCCAAAGCTAAGGCTGCGTCGGTGGAAGGGTTGATCTGAATCCATTCGTCAGCCTTCGCAGCTGTCGGAGTGAAGTTCATGTCCACCATGATTACTTTTGCTCCCCTCTCCTTGGCTATGCTCAAGAACTTGGCATCCGGCAACCTTGTCACGAGAATGTTGGATCCGAAGATCGCTATGTACTTTGAGTTCACCCACTCAAGCGATTCGAATTCTTCGGTTTGAACTCCAAAAGTCTGAGACCAGAATGCTGGCAGATCTCCGTTCATTGTGTATCCGTGAAGAACGCTCCAGCCGAACATCGAAGCAAGTCTTATCGCTGCTCCTTTGTGCACGTAGCCAGTTCCTGGCACTTGTATCGATAAAGCTACGCTTTCTGGTCCGTATTTCTTCATTATCTCAGCAAGTTTATCAGCCACGTAGTCCAAAGCTTCATCCCAGCTGACAGCTTTAAATTTCCCTTCTCCTCTCTTTCCAACTCTTATCAGCGGCTTTTTGAGTCTGTCAGGTCCGTAGATTAAGTTTAACATCGACTGTCCTTTCAAGCAACCCCTCGGATTGTAGTCGCTTTCCGGATAGTCCGCTGCCTGAATGAGCTGAACTATTCTTCCTTTGTAAACGTAGGCGTTGTAGGCACACGCTCCAGTGCAGTTTGGCGAGCAAGTCGATCGTACGATTTTCATTTCTTCTTCTCTTTTCTCGGCTGAAGTTGCAATTTCGAAGTATCTGCTGCTAATTCCCGCTGATATCGCTGTCAAAGCACACATTTTTACAAAATCTCTCCTCGTTACGTTCATTCGCATCCCCTCATTATTCAGCCCTAAACTTTTAGGGGATTTTTACGACGAAATTTGTTTATTGGTATTTAAAATTTACGAAGCCTCACGTATATTAAATAGTCGAAAATGACGTTCGAAATGTTAATACATGTATAATCTTTACCGTATAAAAT
>WAQS01000223.1 GCA_015520115.1 Ferroglobus sp. | reverse complement strand
TTCCTACATTTCCCGACAATGGAAAGTTACGACTACATAATATTGGGTTGCGGTAGCTTTGGCTCCCAAGTAATAATGGATCTCATTCAGGCTGGCAAGAGAGTTATAGCGGTCGATAAAAACCCCGAGAAAGTAGAGGTTTTAAAGGATCAGGAGATCGAAGCTGTAATAGGAGACATAGAAAAAGATGAAACTTTGAAAAAATTGAACATCAGCGATGCTGAGGCTGTTTTAGTTCTTACAGCAAACGATCAGACGAATCTCAACGTTGTGAAAAAAATAAGATCTCTCGCCCCTGAGGTTTTAATAGTAACGAGAGCTTCAAGCTTTAAAGCGAGAGAGGAGCTTGAGTCTTCGGGAGCCGATATCGTAATAACTCCGTACGATGCGATGAAAACAAGTTTACTGAATCAGCTCAAAAGAGCTGAAAACCTTAGAAAGCTGAAAAGGCTGAAAAACGTCCTAAAGGATTGTAAGAGGCTTGCCATCTTTACTCACGACAACCCAGATCCGGATGCGATATCTTCGGCTATGGCTTTGAGAGAGATTGCGAAGCATTTCGGCGTTGCGGCAGACATTCTTTACTACGGGGAGATAGCCCATCAACAAAATCGTGCGATGGTTAACTTATTGAATGTGGAAATGCTCAAGGCTTCGGAAGTAGATTTAAGCATTTACGATAAATTCGCTTTGGTCGATTCTTCCGGAATTGGAGTAAATAACTCGATTCCCGAAGACATAACCCTTTCAATAGTCATCGACCACCATCCTGCGGAAAGCGTCGAAGCGGAGTATTACGACCTAAGAAACGATGTTGGCGCAACAGCAACGATTTTAACCCAGTACATTCAGGATTTGAAAATAGTCCCGACAAGAATGCTCGCCACTGCTCTCTTCTTCGGAATTCAGACAGAAACCGAGGAGTTCAAAAAGAATACAAGAACTGCTGATTTTCTTGCGGCAGCTTTCCTCTACCCCTTCGTTGATAACGAGCTGATAGAGAAGATGGAAGGTCCAGCTTTGTCTACCGAAACCCTCGATGTTATTGGAACAGCGATAAAGAACAGAGAAATTTTCTCATCCTTCCTGATCTCCTTTGCAGGATTCATAAACGATAGGGATACGCTTCCGCAAGCAGCGGACTTCCTTCTAAAGTTGGAGGGGATTTCCACAGTTTTGGTCTTCGGAATTATGAAGGATGCAGTCTACATCTCCGCAAGAAACAGAGACGTGAGGATAAACATTGGAGAGGTTCTTAAAAAAGCCTTTGGGGATGTAGGGAGTGCCGGCGGACACGCCCACGCTGCCGGAGGAAAAATTCCCCTCGGAATATTCGGAGACGTTACGGACAAGCAAACCCTTGCAAAACTCGTGACGGAAGCTATAAAAAGAAGATTTCTAACGGCTGTTGGGATAGAGTCTGAATAATCATATTTCTCCCATTATTTTTTCGTAGGTGGACTTCAACCTATCCTTTTCTTCAGCACAAACGTGAATTGTAACGTAACCTAACTCTGGAAGGTTTTCCATCATTTTCTTTGCTATTTTCTCTGTCAGTCTATCAGCTTCCCTCACCGTCATATCTCCATCAACAACCACGTGCATATCAACGTGGATTTTGTTTTCCCCCATATAAGTTGCTATCACGTCGTGAACGCTGTGAACTTCCTCAAAAGATTCGGCTATTTCCCTAACTTTATCATAGAACTCTTCATCTGGACTCGCTCCCATTAAAATTCTCGAATTTTCCCTCACGAGCATGTAACCACTGTAGCCGATGATGGCTGCGATGAAAATCGTGAAAATGGAGTCGATGATTGCAAACTTTTCCGCCGCAAAAACTCCAACGGTGGCGGAAAATCCTGAGAGAATGTCGTTTCTAAGCTCCATCTTGGCAGTTCTCTCAGCCACACCCCTCTTTTCCATTACGAAAAAAGCGAGAACTATCGGAAGCATGCTCGCGAGCATGTAGAGATAAGCTCCCTCCCCGTATTCCACCTCGTAAAAAATTCTGCTTACCCCTTCTTTAACAAGCTCGTAGGAGATTATCGTTATGAAGGCTACTCCGGCAATTAGCGAACCGATGTTAACAGCCAAGCCGTGACCGAGGGGATGAGAGTAGTCTGCTGGCTTCGAAGCAACTCTCAAAGCGTAGAGAAGATTTAAGACTATCATAACATCAGTTAAGTTGTGGAAAGATTCGGCAAGAAGAATTAGGTAGTTCGTTTTTAAATAGCCGATAAGCTTTAGAGAGATCGAAATTGCATACAAGATTAAGAGAAGCTTTAACCTCATTTTCTCTTCTTCTTTTTGATGAGGGAAGGAAGATGTATCGCGTATCTTCCATTCTCTTGCAAAGCTATTATGATTTCGTCTCTCTCAAGGAGCTTCTCGATGTTTATCTCGTAAGTTCCCGGAGCTACTATCCTGACGCTCTCAATTTTCTCGAACTGTTCCTCAAGCTCCTCCTTTTCTCTCCCCTTAACCTTGGGAATGTAAAGAAATTTGTTGTTTCCGCACTCACAGCCTTTTAAAATATTTACATCACCATCAGCGAAGATTTTTCCGCATTTGGTGCACTGATGTGGCATTTCAATCCCCTATTTTGACGAGAGCCGTAATTAGGTCTTCTTTCTTTTCCAAGGTTTTTAATCTGTTCGCAGGGCCAATTACCGTCAATCTGCCTTTCTTCTTTCCGAACAGCTTTGAGAAAAAGCCCTCCTTGTAGGGGTAGCTTTCCACTTCAATTCCCACGAAGTTCTCGTGATCTATTTCGAGCATCGTCATTTCTATGAGCTTAGCCTCTTCCTCCGGAGTTAGTCCGGATTCAAGGACGACTATCTTTCCCTCCTTCACGCTGTCGAGAATCATCCTCAGCTTCTCCATTGAAGCCATTTTTTCAAGCCTCTCTTTAGAGATCAGACTAAGTTGAACGCCCTCCATAACCATCACCCGAACTTCTCAGCCATAGCCCTATAGAGATTCTCGATGTTTATTCCCTTAAGAGCGGAGATCGGCACTACCGTGTGCTGGGGAAAAGCTGACTTTATTCTTGCCGGAGAGGCGTTGGGCAGATCTATTTTATTCGCCACTATCAGCAAAGGCAATCCCCTCGCCTCTATGTTACCGACTATCGTAACGTTCACCTGCGTATATGGATCTTCGGTGGAATCCATAACGAGAAGTATTCCGTCCAAGTCGTCGAGCCACTTTATCGCCTCTATAACTCCCTCAGTAGCCTCCTTAGCCCTTCTCTTCGCCTCTTCCTCGCTCATCCCGTACTTTAAAAAGTCGTGGAAGTCTATTTTCGTAGCAATTCCGGGAGTGTCAACGATGTCTATCGTAAGTGTTTTTCCGTCCACTTCTATTTTCACACCTTCCCTAAGCTTAGCCCTCCTCGTCTCATGGGGAATTTCGCTTTCAACCCCTATCACATCTCCGGTCCAGTCTCTCAAAATTCTGTTTGCAAGTGTTGTTTTGCCGGCATTCGGCGGACCGTAAATTCCTATCCGCATCTTGTCTTTTTTAAAGAATAGCCTAAGGATAAAGCTGAACTTCTTTTTTATCGATAGCAGCAAGCCCATAAAAAAAGAAAGTTTGAGTTAGTTAAAAACTTACCGCTCACTCAATCGTTATAGCATCGTTCGGGCAGACATCCACGCAAGTTCCACATTCGGTGCAGATGTCTGGATTTACCACAGCCACATCGTTCAACTCTATAGCCCCGACTGGGCACTCATCCACGCAAGTTCCGCAGGCCGTGCACAGATCCGGGTTAACCTTAGCCGGCATACGAAGCACCTCCAAACCTTGGTGAGGATTTCATAATTTAATCTTTTCGGAAATTTACGAGAGATGATCGAAATTGTCATAATTAAGAGATGTTTTCGAACTAATTTTAAAGAACTCTCTTAAATTTCGTTTTATCTCCCTTCATCGTCGCATCGATACCCATCTTGGCTGTTACGTTGTCCTTAGCCGAAGGATCCAAGCTGCTCCCTCTCGCTCCGCTAATTACAACCAAATCCTTATCAGCTTGAAACCTTGTGGCTATCGCGTACTCTATATCTTCAAGGCTGTAGATGTCGATGTCTTCATCAACAACAACTGCGTGCTTCAAACTCGGATGGGCTGCGAAAGCAGCAAGTATAGCGTTCTTCCCATCTCCTTCAGTTCTCTTCTCTATTTGAATTACCGCATGAAGCCAGTGTCTTCCACCGGGAGTCAAAGCAACGTTTTTCACTCTGCAAACCTTAGAAACTGCTTTGTAGATCTCCGGCTCTGCTGGCAATCCCATCAAAATCTGGTGTTCCTTTGAAGCGGGAGTTATCGAATAATAGATGAAATCCTCCTTCGCATAGATTTTGTCAACTTCCACAACAGGCTCTTTCCTCACGAGATCGTAAGTCCCGGTTATATCGACAAAAGGTCCCTCATCTACCGTCTCGGAAGTAATTCTCCCCCGGATAATTATTTCCGATTCCGGACAGTAAATTCCATCAACATCGGAAACCTCAAGCTTGCCCATCAGTCCAGCAGCATAGTAAAACTCCTTTCCCTCCGGAACTCTTGTCGATGCCGCGAGCATGAAGAGGGGATGAGTCCCGATGCATATGGCAACATCAAGCTCTTCTCCCCTCTCCACAGCGTCCCTCCAAAGGAGGTAGGTGTGTCTCGGAGGAACCAATCTCGCAGCAAGTCTACTTTCATCAACAACCATAAGCCTGTGGATGCTTGCGTTGTAAGTGTTGAAGTCCTCGTGATCTTTGCAAGCAATAACAACTCCGGCTGTTATGTATC
>WAQS01000222.1 GCA_015520115.1 Ferroglobus sp. | reverse complement strand
GATGTTGGCTGCTGAAAGCAGAAAAGCATAGCTAAATGCGAGAGCTACGTGAAGTTCCGGCACGTTCAGAGAGAATATCAGGATTGGAAAAGCCGAAAGTGTGGCAATGGCTAATCTGTAGTCCCTATAACTTCTTTTAGCCCAAAAGATCGGAGAAATTATCGAAGCAAGGGTTTGCATAGTCCCAAGAGATGCGGCAAGATAATCTGGAGCGTTCAGTCTTTTCATAACGTAGGGAGCCCACGTAGCTCCAATGATGGCTGAAGAGGAGTTTAATAGAAGAACGAAAAGCAAAACGTTCACGTATCTCACCCTCACCTCCTCGCTCGGTTCAAAAATTTTGACTTGCTTTGATTCGAAAGTTAAAACGAGTATTGAAGAGAAAATTCCAGATAGAAAAGCGAGAGAATACAGGACAAGATACTTCTCTGCTCCTTCAAAGACGAATAATAAAAAGACCGTCGTCATAGCTCCAAGCATGTTGGAAAGGGCACTTAAGGCAGATCTGTAGTACAGCACTTTCTTTTTTTCTTCTCTGTCCTCAATTGCATGAATTTCTAAAGTTATGAAAGCTGAAGTCGGAATTGAGCTAATCACCGCTAAAGGGTACGAAAGAAAGAGAAGGTCGAAGCTGTAAGCGATCGGTAAAGAGCACCAGAACATCCTCTCCGCGAAGTGAAAGGCGAGAAGGTACTTTTTCGGGTTAATCAAAAGAAACTTTCTGAATTTGTATAAAAAGACGGAAAATAGGAAAGCGAAAAAGTAGGAGTAGAGGTTTATCAGGAGGATTTCCTTTATCGTTAACCCCATGGCTGCCATGAATATCGGAGCCAAACTCCTTGTTATGTTGACGTAAAACCCGGCTGCGAATGATTCTAAAACAAGAGCTCTCTCTTTCACACTTTATCGCTTTTACCCAGCGGAATAAAAATTTTCAAAAGCTAAAATACAAATCGAGAAACATCATTACCGCAAATCCGAGCATAGCCGATAGCGTTGCGACATCCTCGTTCCCGTGGAGCTGGGATTCTGGAATTAACTCCTCGACAACAACGTATATCATCGCTCCAGCCGCGAATGCCAAAGCGTAGGGCAAAATCTGGCTGAAAATCGTTATTGCTAAAAAACCAAAAACCGAAAAAGCGGGTTCTACAAGCCCGGAAAGGGATCCGTAGGTGAAGCTTTTCACTCTCGAAAAACCCTCGCCCCTTAAAGGCAGGGAGATCGCCATACCCTCCGGGATATTTTGAATTCCTATTCCGAGTGCCAAAGTTAAAGCGGCACCAATGCTCTCTCCGAAAGAAACTCCGATAGACAACCCCTCGGGGATGTTGTGAATCGTTACCGCCAAAAAAAGAAGCGTCGTCTTTTTTAGAGGAATTTTCGCACCTTCAGATTCCTCGATATTAAAACCAATGTGTAAGTGGGGTATCGTCGAATCCAAGAGCTTTAAGAACAGTCCGCCAAGAAGAAAGCCAATTACAGCTGGAAACCAGCTGTCAGAAATTTCTATCGAAGGAAGTAAAAGTGAGAAAAAGCTTGCGGCTATCATAACCCCAGCAGCAAAGCCAAGAGATGCGTCGAGGATTTTTCTGTTAACTTCTTTTGTTAACAGCACAGCCGAAGCTCCTAAAGTCGTTAGAAGCCACGTGAATATCCCGGCTGCTAAAGCGTAAAGAATCATTAAAAAAGAAAAAGCCATCTCATTTATTTCGTTGTCGGAAGAATCACAGGGGGGATGTTCGAGATGTTAACCCCCGGATAGAAGTTACCAGGCACCGGAACGAGAATCACCGAACTTCCAGACTTTGCGAAATCGTCAAGAACCTGCAAATAGTACCACTGGATGTACTCGGGATTGTTTCTCAAAGACTCTCCGATTATCTTATTCGCTTCAGCAATCCCCATCGCCTCCACTTTCTTTCTCTCGGCTTCAAGCTTTTCCTTCTGAACGACGTATTGCATTCTTTCTGCCTCTTGCTTAGCCTCTATTTTTGCTTGGATCGCCTTCTCAACGCTTTCCGGCAGATCTATGTTTCTTATCAAAACGGCGGTAATCAAAATTCCGTAGGGTCTGAATTCCTCGTCGAGCCTCTTCTCAATATCCGCCTGAATTAGCTCTCTGTTCTCGGTGTAGAGATCTTCAGCTTTGTACTGAGCTATTATGTCTCTTATGTGCGCCCTTATCCTGCTTTCCATCCACACTTCGTAGTTTTTCAGTGTTGAGTAGACTTCCGGAGCCTTTCTCGGGTCTATCTTATACTGAATAGCCATGTCGAAGAACACCGGCAAACCTTCAGAAGTAAGAGCTTTTATATGCTTTTCTCCTATCATCTCCATCGTTTTTTCGTAAACTGGCATTCTCACGATTTCGGTTATGAAGGGCGTTACGAAATGCAGTCCCGGATCAAGAGGTTCATCTCGAACTTTTCCGAGCACCTTCACGACTCCAACTTCCGTCTGATCTATCACAACTACCGACGATGCAAGGGTTGAAAGCAGGAAAAATCCGAAAAGCACCGCAAGCGCAATTATTTTTCCCTTGCCGTTTTTTCTTTTTGGAGGGTAACTTACGTACATGTAGCTCAAAATTTAACCTCAACACAAAAATTTTTTGATACTTGTGCTTGAAACGTGAGGATCAGAATGTCGATTAGGCTAAACAAACGAGCATCAGACTTCAGAGGAGGTTATAAATTAAAGATCATTACAGCGTTATCTATAAGTTTTAAAACTGCTAAAACCCTAAAAAGTTAGGGAAAATCGTGAAATTTCTTATATTTTATTAACCGAGAAACATGAAGTACATCTACGAGTTGTTCTTTTTCAGCTCTTTTATAGTGGGGATAGCGATAGCTTTGGCTTTGTATGTGTACTACGCAAGGAAGACGAAGAGGGCAGAGGCTGACGAGATACCCTTCGAAAG
>WAQS01000221.1 GCA_015520115.1 Ferroglobus sp. | reverse complement strand
TCGATTTTCATTTACCAATTTCTATTTTTGTAGAGCGGAAAAGTTTTAATGTCTAATTGAATTTTGAAAAGCATGGAGTTAATATCCGATCCGAACAGATTTTTCGAAAAGCTTGCTGAGAAGGAGACAAAGCTGCTGAAACCGGTTTTAGCTGTAATCCTCCCGATGTCGATTTTGGGTGGAATATATCAGTACGCAATCTCCATGAAATTGGCTGAAGCGTTTGTTGGTGATGTAGCTTTCGTCTTCAAGCTGGTAGCCTATCTTGGAGTGGTTTTCGCTCTCATAACGTCTTTCGTCAGCTGGCTGATTCTGACATTAATAATGTTCGCTCTCTCAGCCCTTTTCGGCGGAGAGGGGAGCTTTAGGAAAACACTCGAATCTGTAGGTTACGGGTTCTTCCCATTTTTAATATCAAGCCTTATAAAAACTCCTCTCACCGTAAAGTACGCTCTTGAAGCGGAACTGCCGAAAATAAGTATGAACACGATTAAGGAAAATCCTGAAGCGGTAGACCTCGTTGTGAAGAGCTTGCTTCCTACTGAGGTTGTCTATTCTTCGGCAGTGATAAACGTGGCAGCCACCGTTTGGGCTGTGGTCATGTGGAGCTTCGCTTTGAAGCACTCAAGAAATCTCGAATTTCGAAAAGCTTTTGTGTCAGCATCTCTTCCAGCGGTTCTCTACACGGCCTATCAGCTCTGGACTTTACTGAGACTTCTTTAAATTTATTTCAGGAGTTTGGCGTTTATAGCTACTATCACCGTGCTTAAAGACATTAAAGCAGCTCCTATGGCTGGAGTGAGTAGTACGCCGATGCCGTAAGCAACTCCCGCTGCTAAGGGTATTGCCACGCTGTTGTAGCCAGTAGCCCAAAGCAAGTTCTGCAACATCTTTCTGTAGGTTTTCTTCGAAAGCTCTATGATATTCACCACATCCCTCGGATCGCTCCTGACGAGGATTATATCTGCGGTTTCTATCGCAACGTCCGTTCCGGCTCCGATAGCTATCCCAACGTCAGCCTGAGCTAAAGCCGGAGCGTCGTTAATTCCGTCACCAACCATCGCAACGACGAACTTCTCCTGAACCCTCTTTATTATCTCAGCTTTTTCGTGGGGTAAAACTTCGGCGAAGAATTCATCCAAGCCGAGTTCCTCGGCGACTTTTTCAGCCACGACTTTGCTATCTCCAGTAAGCATCATGCACTTAATTCCCATGTCCTTAAGCTTTCGTATCGCTTCCTTAGACTCCGGCTTAACTTTGTCTGCGAGAGCAATCGCTCCAATCGCTTTACCATCTTTAACGAGGTAGACGACAGTTTTACCTTTTACTTCCTCTTCCGGTATGTCAACTTCAATCCCTTTCTCTTTCAAATATCCGGGGCTGACGATCCTGTAGAACTCCCCGTTAACCTTGGCTTCAACACCTTTTCCGGGAATTGCTTTGAATTCTTCGACTTTCAAAAGCTCAATTCCTCTCCTTTTTGCCTCTTCAACTATGCTTTTTGCAATTGGATGCTCGGAATTTACTTCTATGCTTGCGGCAATTTTTAGAACGTCTTCATTTTCGCTGAAAGAGAAAACGTCGGTGACGCCGAACTTACCTTCGGTTAGAGTTCCAGTTTTATCGAAAACTACTGCTTCGACCTCCTTAACTCTCTCAAAAGCCTGCCTGTTTCTTATAAGCAATCCGTTCTTAGCAGCTAAAGAGGTTGAAACTGCCACGACAAGCGGAACAGCCAATCCCAACGCATGAGGGCAAGAGATAACCATCACAGTAACTGCTCTCTCAACAGCGAAAGCCAAGTCCATTCCGAAGAATATCCACGCTGTGAATGTTATGAATCCAGCGGTTAGAGCGATGATTGTGAGCAGAAACGCTGCTTTATTTGCTAAATCTTGAGTTTTCGATTTACTCTCCTGAGCTGCTTTAACGAGCTCTATTATCTGGCTGAGGTACGTATCTTTTCCTGTTTTTTCAACCTGCACCTTCAAAGAACCTTGGAGGTTTATCGCCCCTCCTATTACTCTCTCCCCTTTCTTTTTCAAAACTGGTTTACTCTCGCCGGTTAGCATGGATTCATCTACGTAGCTTTCCCCTTCCATCACAATTCCATCAACGGGAATCTTCTCTCCAGGTTTGACGAGGACGAGGTCTCCGGGTTTTAACTCTTCCACCGGAACTTCCCTTATCTCGCCGTTTTTAATTAAATGAGCCGTTGACGGCATAATTTTAACGAGCTCTTCCAAAGCTCTCGAAGCTCCGAGGACGGACTTCATCTCTATGTAATGTCCGAGAAGCATGATGTCGATAAGGGTCGCCAGCTCCCAGAAGAAGTATTTCCCTTTCAATCCAAAAACGACAGCTGAGCTGTAAACGTAAGCAGAGGTTATAGCGACGGATATTAACGTCATCATTCCGGGGGTTTTCTTTTTAAACTCGTCGAAAAATCCCTTGAAGAAGGGGTATCCGCCGTAAAAGTAAACAATGGAGGAGAGTAGGAAAAGAACGAACTCTCTCCCCGGAAATTTGAGTGAGTAGTTGAAAACTTCCTGAATGAGCGGTGAGAGTATCAGGATCGGGATAGTAAGTGCCGTGGAGATGTAGAATCTCCTCTTGAAATCCTCCATCATGTGCTCGTGGTGTTCGTGTTGCATTTTTTTATGCTCGTGCTTAGCTTCTTTCATCTCATCGGCATGATGCTTGTGCTCTTCCATACGAGTCACCCTTCGATCTCCCTCTTCATTCTTTCAAATTCCTCCTTTGTGATCTCCCCTCTTGCGTACCTCTCCTTCAGAATTTCCAGTGCACTAATCTTTTTCTCCTCCGCTTTACTCTCCCTCACAGCAAGGTAAACGAGGAGGAAAACTATTCCGAGCATTGGGATAAGGACGAGAATGAACCACAGCAATCCGTTCATACCCCTCTTTTCAGCATCTTGATAAACGAGGTAAGCCACGATAACCCAGAGCACCCACCAGAAGATCATTCCAAATCCGAAGAATCCAAAACCGAAGGGGAACATGTGAAATCCGTCCATAAATGTAAATGTTCTTTAGTGACTATATAAAACTTCGGGCGAAATAATTAATAAGCTCCAACTTCTTTGCGCATTTTCAAGAGGGGGAACGAGAGCGCTGCTATAACCATAAACATCAGGGAAATTGCCGAAAATGCTGTAAGAGTTCCGTAAGCGTCTAAAAGTAATCCGGTGAGGTAAGGAGCGACAATCCCACCAACTCTTCCCATGCTTGCAGCAGAACCAACACCGATCCCCCTCATCTTTTGCGGATAGCTCTTTTGGGTGCTTAAAATAAAGAGAACCCATCCGCCTATACTGAAGAAGGATGTAGCGAACATTCCTATAACAAGAAAATCCCTCACTAATATGGCAAGAAGCGTAAAGATGGCTGCTGCAAGGGAGTACAAAAACAGCAACTTTTCCGTATTGTCTTCCCTTATAATCAGGGAAAGGAAAAGCGGAGAAATAATTTGAATTCCGTAAACTGGGATTAGTGAAGAGTATCCGGATTTAAATCCGGCTATCGACGACATAATCTCTGGCAGCCAAAGGAAAATTCCGTAATAGGTGTAAACGCCGCAGAACCAAATGATCCAGAGGAGAATGGTAATCTTCCTGTACTTCGATAGGAGCTCCTTAAGGTTTCCTGAGATCGTGCTTTTTTCCGCTTTAATTTCTGAAAGCTTGAAAAAGATCGGGAGAAAGAGGAAGGGAAATGCGCCTACTAAAAAGAGATCCTTTAACGGTTTTTCGAGCAAAACACGAGAAAGAGAAGCCACGAAAAGCGCACCAATTCCCCAGAAAGATTCGAAGTAGCACATGTACTTTTCGAGGGGCTTGTCCCGTATAACTTCTGGTAGAGAAGCTATACTTAGCGTTAGCCCGCCTCCGAGACCAAAACCGGAAAGGAATAAGAAAGTTGCCAAGCTCAGGAAGTTTTCCGCAAATCCAAGTAAGCCTGTTGATGCGGAAAAAAGGGAAACGGAAAAAATTATAACGTTCTTTCTTCCGAGCACGTCTGAAAGGGAGCCAAGAACGATAGCTCCAATTCCAACACCGATCATCAAAATTGTGCCAAGAGATCCTGCCTGAGCTTTTGAAAGTGAATACTGAACTATGATCTTTGGAACTGCAAATCCGAGAAGGAGCGTGTCGAAGGAGGTAACGGAAAATAGCATGCCGAGAATTAGGAAGTCTCTGTAAACTCTGTTCATGAAGATTAATTGCCTTTCCAGTATAAAAACGATACAGCAAATTAGCAGAGGTTTTTAAAATACGACTTCCTTTCGCCTAATAAAAGACTACGAAAAAATCTACCACCTAAGAAAAATGTGGAAGTTAAATGTTTTCGCCCTTAAAAATCCCCGAATAACCTTCGGTCTCTTCGGAAAGCTTCATAAAAACGAGCTGCATAATTCTCGCATTTCTTTTCAGCCATATTCCGTTTTCGTTGTAAACAACCAAACCGACCTCGCTCCTTCCCTCATAACCGGCATCCCACACTGCCGTAAGAACAGTAGCTCCGCACCTTACAAGAGATGATCTCGGTCTTCCGATAGCCATGATGTCGTTACTCAAACTTATAACTTCGTTGAGG
>WAQS01000220.1 GCA_015520115.1 Ferroglobus sp. | reverse complement strand
TATAAATCCTCTCCATTCCCAGGACCGTGGAATTCAGCTTACTTCATTGCAAACAACACAACATCGAGCTATAAAGTTCCAGTTACTCTGTTTATCGATCAAGTAAACAGGACTTTCTTCTTTGTAGTTTACTACAAAAACAACACAATAGACTGGACAATGGGGTACCTCAAGATTAACACATCCACGTTTGCTGTTGAAGGGGTTTATCTACCAACATACTCGATTTTTGTTAATGAAGGCTATGTCAAAATCGTGAACAGTACCTTTGACAGCTCATCAGGAATAAATCTTGAAAACACATCTGTATTCAACTTGACCAATGGAGATCTTAAGATTGAAACATCTGTAGTTCCAGATGGTGACTATGCAATTATAGTGAGTGTTAAAGATGTTGCAGGCAATCAAAATGGATCTATACTGAATGTCAAAGTTGACAACACTCCTCCATCGTTAAACGTGATCTCTCCAGAAGAAAATAGCATTTACGGGACAAATACAATAAAATTTAATGTAACCACCTACGATAAAAGGACTGGAATAAAAGAAGTTTACGCTGTGATTGATAACTCCCTCACTTTATCTCTTACACATATCTCAGGGAGCAGTTATGTTAAAAGTATCCATCTCTCTGATGGAAATCACACAGCAAGAATTGTCTCTGTTGATTATGCTGGAAACGAAAATTCGACAGTTGTGAACTTCTCAGTGAGAGAGATAAGCAGATGCGATGAAATAGAACACAGTGGATCTTATTACCTCTCAAAAGATCTGTCAAGCAGTTCAATTTGCCTTAATGTACTTTCAAGTAATGTGATCATTGACGGCAGAGGGCACTGGGTAAACGTTACTGCTGGATTCAATAGAATGTATGGGCAGGCTATTAAGATATGGCCGTTACTAAGCAACATAACTGTAAAGAACTTAAAAATCTACATCCAAGAAAACGGAGAAGGGATTTTTGCAAAAGATGCATCCAAGATTATGATTGAAAACGTCTCTGTGTATAATTCATCTGTGACTGTTTTTGGCTCAGGAGTTTCATTCACAAATGTTTCCGACAGCACAATCAGAAATTCCCATTTTGAACACAATGACGTTGCGGTAAATCTAAAACAGAGCAAGAACATATCTATAGTTTACAGCACATTTATCAACAACACCAAGTACTTGTGGAATTCTTTCACTCAGAATTGCGCAATATATGCTGATTCAAGCTCTTACGGAGTAGAGGTTCACTACAATAACTTTAAGGAAAATAGAATTGCTATCATTAACGAGAATAACTCAGCCATGAACGCAACACTCAATTGGTGGAATTCTTCCATAGGCCCCCATGGCATATTCGCAGATAAATACATTGGAAATATCACATACTCACCATGGCTCAATATCCCATATCCAAATGGAAAGGCATTGAGCGGAGAATTTGGGAATAAAACAGCCACTGGGACAGCAACAGTAAGCAGCACGGATCTTGGTCTAACAAAAACAAACCTTGAGATATATATCAATTCATTATCTCCAGTTGATATCGTTGCAGGAAACTATGACACCAATCCATTTGAATCAGGATTCACATTTGGAAACGGCTTATTCTATGATCTCGCCATAAACAACTCAACTGCTGTAAATGAAATAAAATTCAGGATATACTATGATGAAAACCAGCTTTCAGCACTTGGAATGAATGAGAACAACCTCAAAATGCTCTGGTATGATGGTAATCAATGGAAAGCGTGCAGTGACTATTCTGTTAACACGCAGTCAAACTATGTCGAAATTCATATAACCCACACGACATCGCCCTCACTTAAAGACATTACTGGCACTCCTTTTGCTCTTGTATACGAAAAACCATCTCAGAAGAAAGGAGGGGCTGGGAGATATGGAGGCGGATATGCTGGTGGAGGTGGAGGCTACTGGGTTATCTCCACACCAACACCTACACTCACTCCAGCAATGACGCCAAAAGCTACACCAACACCTACGACAACACCATCAGCAGAAAAGACAGAAACTCCAAAATCAGCACCAACTCCCACTCCTACTTACACACCAACCCAAATAGAATCTCCATCTCCCGAAGTGTCAGAATTTCCAACACCAACCCAGAAACCGTGGTTTAGAATTCCGGGATTCGAAGCTCTTCTGGCGATTCTTTCGATAATAGCTTTGGGCTGGAGATACTCGAGAAGAAATTAATTGCCTACTATTTTTCAAAACGATTTTATATCCCCTCTTTTCTCTTAAAAATATGATTGCTGAAGTTTACATCAAGCTCAAGGAAGGCGTCAGCGACCCGGAAGGGGAGGCGACGAAAAAAGCTCTGAACTTGCTGGGTTTTAAAAACGTCAAAAGGGTTTCGAGTGTGAAGGTTTTTCGAATAGCGATTGAGGGTGTAAGCAGGGAGGAGGCTGAGAAAGAGATCGAGGAGATGTGTAAGAAGCTTTTAGCTAATCCGGTCATTCACGATTACGACATAAGGTGGGTTGGTTGATTATGTATCGGGAGATCTATCCCGGAGTTTACGAAATAGACATCTTAAATGCAGGCGATGAAGAGCTTGTAAAAATCAGCGAGGAGATGGGATTAAATTTATCCCTCGATGAAATGAAGGTTATAAAGGAATACTTCAAAAATAAGGGCAGGAATCCGAGAGACATTGAGTTGCAAGCTTTGGGACAGGCTTGGAGCGAGCACTGCTGTTACAAAAGCTCTAAGTATTGGTTGAAAAAGTTCCTGCTTGGTTTCAAAACGGATTACGTAATCTCTACCGAATACGATGCTGGAGTTGTTGAGTTTGATGAAGAACACGCTTACGTTGTCGCCTTGGAATCTCACAACCATCCATCGGCAGTTGAGCCTTACGGCGGAGCAGCTACCGGCATTGGTGGAATTTTGAGGGATGTTCTTTGCATGGGTGCTCAGCCGGTGGCTTTAGTGGATCCCCTCTTTTTCGGAGATCTTTCAACTCCCTACGAAAAACTTCCACCGGGCATAAAGCATCCTGTTTACCTCTTGGAGGGGGTTGTGGCTGGAATTCGAGATTACGGGAACAGAGTGGGAATTCCCACCGTTGCCGGAATGGTCTTCTTCGACGAAAGTTATCTAACCAACTGCCTCGTCAATGTAGGATGCGTTGGTGTAGCAAAGAAGGATAGAATAATTCCGAGCAAAGCTGGAGGAGAAGGGGACATTTTCATTCTTGCTGGAGGTGCTACCGGAAGAGACGGAATTCACGGAGTTACGTTTGCTTCAGCCGAATTGACGGATACTGAAAGCACAAGAAGTGCCGTTCAACTTGGAAATCCGATAATGAAGGAGCCGCTTATCCACGCTTGTTTGGAGATAGTCGAAAAGGGATTACTTACCGGAATGAAAGACCTTGGCGGAGGAGGTTTGAGCTGCGCCGTTGGAGAGATGGCTTTGGCTGCCGGCTACGGAGCTGAAGTCTGGCTCGACAAGGTTCACTTAAAGGAGAAGGACATGAAACCTTGGGAGATATGGATCAGCGAAAGTCAGGAGAGGATGCTTCTAACTGTGAAGCCCAAGCATGTGGATGAGGTTTTGTACATCTTCAGAAAGTGGGACGTTCCAGCAAGCGTAATAGGAGTTGTTAAGGGAGAGAAGGTTTTGAGAGTTTACTACAAGGACTGGCTGATCTACGAAATGGAGATAGAGTTCGTGACGAAAGGACCGGAGTATTGCAGGGCAACGGCTGAAAGAAGGGAGAAGGTTGAGGTGGACGAAGTAAAGGAGCCTGAAGATTACGCAAAAGTTTTCCTCAAGATGATTTCCCATCCGAACGTAGCAAGCAAGGAATGGGTTATAAGGCAATACGATCACGAAGTTAGAGGAAACACAGTCTTAAAACCCCTTCAGGGGAGAATTGGGTTCGAAACTCATGGAGATGCGGCTGTTGTTAAACCAACAGACAGCTGGAAAGGTTTGGCTATAACGGCTGATGTGAACCCTTGGATGACGAAGATCGATCCTTTTTGGGGAACAGCCTCTTCTTTCGACGAGATGGTTAGAAACTTGGTGGCGGTGAATAGCGAACCTCATAGCTTCGCTGACTGCCTGAACTTTGGCAATCCAGAAAAACCGGAGAGAATATGGGAGTTTGTGGAGAGCGTTAAAGCCCTTGGCTGGATGTCGAAGGAGTTCGGTTTGCCTTGCGTGAGCGGTAACGTTAGCTTTTACAACGAAACCCCCTATGGCGGTGTAGCTCCGACACCAACGCTTATGGGGATAGGAATCGTGGAAGACGTAAGGAGAGCTGTGACCTCCAACTTTAAGAGGGAGGGGAGTGCGATAGTCCTTGTGGGAGAGACTAAAAGGGAGTTTGGAGGAAGTCTATATTCGAAGGTGACGGGGATGAAGTGCAACGTAGTTCCGAAAACTGACCCGAAGCTTTTGAAGAGGTATTCTGAAGCTATGCTCGAAGCTTTCAGGAAATTCAAGGTTCTTTCCTGTCACGATCCGGTTGAAGGTGGCGTGGCTGTTGCCTTGGCTGAAATGGCTATTTGCGGGATGGGTTTTGAAGTTAGTTTAGACTTCATAGACCTCTTCAGCGAATCCAACACAAGGTGGATAGTTGAAGTGAAAGAGGCTGAGAAGTTCGTGAATTTCTTTAAAGAAAGAGGATTGAAAGCAAAGGTAATTGGGTACACCGGTGGAGATAAGTTAAATTACGGGAAGTTCTCGGTTGAGCTGGAAGAAGTGGAAAAAGCTTGGAGGAGCGGTTTTTCAAAATTCCTGAGGTGATGCTCGTGGACATTCGAGTAGCTGTTTTGAGGATAGAGGGAACGAACTGCGAAGATGAGACTGTGAGAGCTTTCAGAGCGTTAGGAGCTTATGCTGAAGCTGTTCACCTCAAGCAATTTTACAGCGATATGATCAGGGATGATGAAGTAAGGAGCATATGGGATTACCACTGCTTGGTCTTTCCCGGAGGTTTTTCGGCTGGAGACTACGTTAGGGCGGGAGCGATCTTTTCGGCGAGAGTGAAAAGTGTTCTGAGGAGAGACCTTGAGGAATTTATAAAGGAGGGGTATCCCGTTTTGGGAATCTGTAACGGATTTCAAATTCTCGTCGAGCTCGGAGCTTTACCGGGTTTTGATGAGGATAAGCCGATTGCCGATGAGCCTCAGATGGCTTTAGCAATAAACGACAGCAACAGGTTCGAGTGCAGACCCACTTTTCTCAAGCATGAAAATAGGGGAAAATGCGTTTTCACGAGGAAATTGAAGAAGGAAATCGTGATGTATCCCGTTGCACATGCTGAAGGCAAGGTAGTCTTTCCGAGGGGTAGAGAAGAAGAGTACCTTGAGAGGCTCATAGAGAACGATCAGATCGTTTTCAGATACGTAGATCCGGAGGGAAATTACTCTTCTTACCCTTGGAACCCCAACGGAAGCTTTTACAACATTGCCGGAATCTGCAACGTTAAGGGCAACGTCTTCGGCTTAATGCCCCATCCGGAAAGAGCGTTTTTTGGGTGGCAGGTAGGGAGAGAAGAGGAGGTTTTCGACGGAAAATACGTTTTTGAGAGCGTTATAGATTATCTCAGGAAATTTTATTAAAAACCAAAACAGCTTTAAATTAACTATTATTATTAATCCCTATGGAACTGGAGAAACTTTGCGAAATCCTTGACAAAAAAGCTTCGGAGATCGATAGGAACAACGACATGGGTGAGGTTTTCGAGGAAGTCGTAAATTCGGGAGCTCTCGCTTTAATGGTTCCGAAGGAGTACGGAGGAGAAGGAAAAGGATATTACGAGATGTGCGAGGTTGCAGAAAAACTTGCTTACTACTCAGCCGGAGTTGCCCACAGCGTGATAGTCCACGGGATGGCTGTCGACGCTTTGAGGTTATTTGGAAACGATGAGCAGAAAAAGAAGTATCTACCCAAGCTGATGAAAAGCTTCGGAACTTTGGCTATAACAGAACCGACTGGAGGAAGCGACGTTGCCAATGCTGTTAGAACCACCGCTGAAAAGAAGGGTGATGTTTACGTTATAAACGGAAACAAGACGCTCATAACCAACGGCATGTTTGCAGAGCTTTTCATAGTGATAGCGAGGACTGGAGAAGGGGCTAAGGGATTGACGGCTTTCATCGTTGAAAAGGGCGATGGAATAGAAACGACGAAGATAGACCTCGCGGGAATGCGTGGAAGCGGGTTGGCAAGCGTTCGTTTCAAGGATGTTGAAGTGCCGGCAGAGAACATTCTTGTTGGAGAGGGGAAGGGAATGAGAGTGGCTTTGGGAACCTTAGCCCCTAACAGGATTCCGTTTGCAGCGATGGGGATAGGAATAGCCCAAAGGTGTCTCGATTTGGCTGTGGAGAGAGCTAAAAGTAGGGAAGCTTTTGGAGGAAAGCTTGCGGATTTGCAGGCTGTGCAATTCATGCTTGCCGAGCTTGCAGCTGATATAGAGGCTCTGAGAAAGCTAATTTACGGTTTTGCAAAAGATATGGGGGATACGAACTATTCTGGAGCCATTTGCAAACTAAAAGCTGCCGAAGTGGCAAAGAAGGCTGCTGATATCGCGATGGAAATTCACGGGGGCTTCGGCTTGCTTTCAAATTCGAAAGTTGAGATGGCTCACAGAGATGCGAAGGTTTTGGACATCGCCGAAGGAGCAAGCGAAGTAATGAAACTACTTATAGCGAGAAAACTCTTCTCATAAGTTTTTTATTCAAACTCCTTTTCTCTTTTTTCAGGAGGTGGTTACTTGAGGGTAGGCTGGGATGCCACCCATGGGGAGTTTATCGTGGACGATTATTACTACTTCTCTAAGCTCAGGACTCTCGTCGATTCTGAAGTTGATTGCGTCTACAGCTTTTACAAACTTGAAAACTATGATGTCATCGTTTTTAATTATCCGGAAGTTAAGTTCAAGCTTAGGGAAATTTCGAGGATTAAGAGCTGGTTGAAAAAGGGAAAAACCGTGGTTTTCGCTTCTTACTACAACAACCTTGACAATGTAACTGGGATAATAAACAGCGTTCTAAAAAAGCTTGGATTGGAGATGAGAATAAGCAGCGACGTGATAGTGGATGAAAAGAACAATGATGGGGATAAAATGCATCCCTTAGCAAAATATCGAGATCATGTTGTGGTAATGCCTTGTTCTTCGAGCGTAGTTGGAGGAAGAGCTTTCGTCGAAGGCTTTACATCTGCGGAATGCAACAACGGAAGCAAGTGCTTTGCAGCTTACGAGGAGTTTGGAAGGGGAAAAGTCATTGTTTTAGGCACATGCGTTTTCTGGGACAACTACAGCATCGAAAAGTACGATAACAGGATTTTAGCGAATGATATTTTGAACGGCAAAATCTGATAACATTTTTAAGGGTGGGAATTTCATAAAAGAGCATGAAAGTAGCTATTATCGGCGGTGGAGCAGCAGGGATGAGTGCGGCTTCGAGAGTTAAAGCGTTAAAACCGGAATGGGAAGTTTCCGTTTTTGAGGCGACATCTTTCGTCAGCCACGCTCCGTGCGGCATTCCTTATGCGATAGAATTCGACTTCGGAAGCGAAGAGCTGATGTATTACAAACCGGAAGTTTTCGTTAAAGAGAGGGGGATAGATTTACATTTAAATGCGAGAGTAATTGAAGTCGATTACGGAAAGTTGAGGGTGGAGGAGAACGGAAAAGAAAAAACTTACGAGTGGGACAAGCTTTTAATCGCTACCGGAGCCTCGCCGAAAGTGCCTAAGATAGAGGGGGTTGATTTGGAAAACGTCTTTACAGTCGATCTTCCTCCGGATGCTGACAGAATAAGGAAGGCTGCGAAGGAAGCTGAGAACGTTGTTATAATTGGCGCTGGCTACATTGGAGTTGAAATGGCGGAAGCTTTTTCTGCTATAAACAAAAAAGTGACGGTCATCGAATTCCTCGACAGACCGTTAGCGACCTTCGACAAGGAAATTTCGAACATTGTAAGGGAGGAAATGGAGAAAAAGGTTGAACTTAAGCTTGAAGAAAGCGTTGAGGCTATAGAAGGCAAGGATAAGGTCGAAAAGGTTGTGACGGATAAAGGGGAATACAAAGTGGATTTGGTTATTCTTGCCACAGGTGTGAAGCCGAATGTTGAGAACGTTTACGCAGCGGGAGATTGTGCTGAGACGATAAACCTTGTAACGAAAAAGCCAGCTTGGATCCCCTTAGCTCCGGCTGGGAACAAAATGGGGTACGTAGCTGGAGTTAACATGGCT
>WAQS01000219.1 GCA_015520115.1 Ferroglobus sp. | reverse complement strand
CCGATAACTCCGCAAACGGAAATCGTTGAAAATTTAGCTGAAATGTACGCAAACGGGGAGCTTGACGCGGAATACATAACAGCCGAATCGGAGTTTGCCGCAGCATCGATAGTTTTGGGAGCTTCGGCAGCTGGAGCGAGGGTATTTACAGCCACAAGCTCCCAAGGGCTTTTGCTCATGACGGAGGTTCTGTTCAACGCAGCTGGAATGAGACTGCCGATAGTGATGGTAGTTGCCAACAGATCCGTTTCCGCTCCTCTCAGCATATGGAACGATCACCAAGATAGCATGACGGTGAGAGATGCCGGAATTATTCAGATGCACGCTGAAAGCAATCAGGAAGCTCACGATTTGATTCCCCTCGCCTACAAAGTTGCGGAAGATAAGAGAGTTCTTCTACCCTTCATACTCAACGTGGATGGATTTAAACTAACCCACGCCTACGAACCTGTGGATCTTTTAAGCCAGGAGGTCGTCGACAGCTTCTTACCGCCTTACGATCCCGTTGTAAAGCTTTCAACCGAAAAACCCGTAGCGATGGGTTGCTACGCTCCTCCTCCGTACTACATGGAGTTTAGAGTTGCGATGGAGCACGCGATGGAAAGGGCGAAGAAAGTCATGGAAGAAGTTTTCAAGGAGTGGAGCGAGATAATAGGAAGGGATTACGGCTTGCACGTTTCAGCAGAATATTGTGAAGATGCGGAGGTTGTTGCGATAGCAATGGGATCTCTCGTTGGTCTCGTGAGAGACGTGGTAGAGGAAATGAGAAAAGAAGGAAAGAAAGTCGGATTGCTAAAAATCAGGACGTTCAGACCTTTCCCTGCTGAAGAGGTTAGGGAGGCTTTGAAGAACGCTAACAAGGTTATAATCTTCGAAAGATCGCTTTCCATAGGCTCCGAACCTCCAGTAACGCTTGAAGTAAAAAGTGCCTTGTTCGGACACTCATCTCCTGAGATTCACTCGGTAGTAATAGGGCTCGGTGGCAGAGACATACCAAGGGAACAAATCGTGAAAGTGATAAGCGAAGTGTACGAAGGCAAGGTGAAGCCCGGAAAGAGGTATGAAGGAGTTAAAGAATTTGAAGAGGTGATTCCATGAGCTATTTCGGTCCCGGACACGGAGCCTGTCCCGGTTGCGGATTTCCTATCGCCGTTAAGTCCGTCCTTGAGGCTTTAGAAGGAAAAGCATTCATCGTAAATCCAACTGGGTGTCTCGAAATAGTGAGCTCGATGTACGGAAGAAACGTGTGGGGTGTGCCTTACATCCACTCCCTTTTCGAGAATGCTGCGGCTGTCGCAGCGGGAATTGAAGCTGCTCTTAGAGTTCTAAAGAGAAAGCATGAAGGTCATGTCGTCGTTTTTGCTGGAGACGGTGCTACAGCCGACATAGGATTCGGTATGGTCTCCGGAGCGTTCGATAGGGATCACGACATCCTCTACATCTGCTACGACAACGAAGCTTATCAGAACACGGGAAATCAGCAAAGCGGGTTAACTCCTCCGGGAGCGAGAACAACGACAACACCGGTTGGAAAAAGACAGCCCGGAAAGATAGGGAAGGAGAAAGATATGGTGAGCATAGCAGTCGCTCACGGAATCCCCTACGTGGCTTCAGCTTCAGTAGGCTACCCGAACGACTTGAAGAGGAAAGTGAAGAGGGCAGTTGAGTTCGAGGGAGCAAAGTACATCCACGTTCACTCTCCCTGCGTTCCCGGATGGGGAATCGACAGCAAGCAGACGGTCGAAGTGGCAAGACTCGCCGTTGAAACCGGATTGTACCCGCTCGTAGAATTCGAACACGGAAAGCTCGTGAGGGTTATGAAGATCAAAGAGAAGAAGCCCGTAGAAGAATACTTGAAGGCTCAAAGGAGGTTTAGGCACTTGTTCAAGCATCCAGAAGGAAAGAAGATAATAGAAGAGCTTCAGAGAATTGCGGATGAAAACATAAAGAAGTACAACCTCCTACAGCAATGAAGGAAAGAGAAGCCTTAGAACTTTCGAGAAAAATCGGAGAAGAGGTAAAAAAAGAGGTAGTTAAGATCAGCGGTAAGAGAGAAGCTGGAGAAGTAGTTGGAATCGGAAAGGACGGAACGCCAACGAAGAGAATTGATCTGGTAGCTGAAAGAAAAGCCCTCGAAATATTGAGGGAAGCTGACTTAAGAGTTGTTACCGAAGAGTCCGGAGTCGTTGGAGAAGGGGAAGTGACCGTTGCCCTCGACCCAATAGACGGAACGTTTAACGCAACGAGAGGCATTCCGATTTTTTCAATTTCTCTATGTTTTTTGAAGGGTGAGAGAATAAGAGACGCTTTCTTCGGTTACGTTATGAACCTCGCCACCGGAGATGAGTACTACTCTCTCAACAACAAATCGTACAAAAATGGTGAGAAAATAGAGGTTTCAAAGAAGGAAGATGTCGAATGTGACGTCGTGATTTACTATCCGAAAAAGAAGTACCCTTTTAAGAGAGTCAGAATCTACGGCTGCTCTTCACTGGAGATCTGCTACGTTGCTGAAGGGGCGATTGACGCTTTTATAGACATTAGAGTGAGCGAGAGAAGAGGTGATGATGTCGTAGGCTACCTCAGAAGTTTCGACGTTGCCGCAGCTTTGTTCATAGCGAAAAATGCGAGGGCTAAAATAAGCGATCCAGAGGGAAAAAGCGTTGAGGAAAAAGTTGTGAGCATGGAGGAGAGGTTCAGGCTTGTAGTTGCTAACGAGAAACTCCACGAAAAAATTCTAAGAGTGCTATGAGAGTCGCTCTCGTTTACAAAAAAGAGTCGGAAAGCGTAGCTGAGAGAGTGAGAAGGTTCTTAGAAAGGGTTAGCGACGTCACAGTCTTCCCCTCACCCTCCACCGAACTTGAGGAGTTCGAAGCACTGGTAATTGTAGGTGGAGACGGAACAGTTTTAAGGACCGTACAGGAAATAAAGAACGTCCCCCCAACCTTCGTCGTCAATACTGGAAGAGTTGGAATTTTTTCCCACGCTAATGCGGAGGATTTCGAAAATAAGCTCGAAAAAGCTCTCGAAAGTATGGAGTACGAGAGCTTCATGAGGATAGAGGCTAAGGTGAAGGGAAGCATTTTAAGAGCCCTTAATGAGGTGAGCGTTCTCACCCACACGCCCTCAAGACTCCTTAAGTTCGAAATTTGCGTCGACGGAGAATTGATAGAGGAAATTAGATCAGACGGTATGATCTTCTCAACACCCCTCGGCTCCACAGCATACAATCTCTCGTCTGGTGGCCCAATAATCGATCCGAAGCTTGAAGCCGTCGTAATTACTCCAGTCTCTCCCTTCAGACTCGGATGGAGACCTTGGGTTGTTAGCGGAGAGAGGACTATCTTAGCTAAAATTGAATTGAGAGAGGCTGTTGTTGTGGCTGACGGACAGAAGTCCATCGTCATAGAGCCGGGGGAAAGTGTGGAAGTGAAGAAGTCCAAGTATCCAGTGAAATTTTTTAAAGTTGAGAAAAGGCTTGAAAGAATGTCGAAAAAAGTGAGAGAGTTAACATGAAGCTTTTCGGAGTTATAGGCTACCCAATAAAGCACTCCCTAAGCCCAGACATGTTTAACGCCGTATTCAAACATCTAAAACTCGACGCTATTTACCTAAAACTGGAGGTAAAGCCAGAAAACTTGAGAGAAGCTTTGCTTGGAGCAAAAGCTCTCGGCTTTGTTGGACTAAACGTGACGATACCCTTCAAAGAAAAAGTTCTTCAATTCGTAAAAGCAAAGGGAGTGGCTGAAAAAATTAAAGCTGTAAATACCGTAAAGCTCGAAAGCATGGAAGGATACAACACCGACGCATACGGTGTTGTGAAGTCCCTTGAAGAGCATAACGTCGATTTTTCCAGTAGATTTTTGGTTATAGGAGCCGGTGGGGCTGCGAGAGCTGCCGTTTTTTCGCTCGTGGAGAAAGGCGGGGAGGTTTACGTAACCAACAGAACCGAAGAAAGGGGTAGAAAGCTTGCGAAAGAGGCTGGCTGTTACTTCGTGAAAACGGGAGAGCTCGAAAGAATGAAATTCGACGTTTTGATAAACGCAACCCCCCTCGGAATGGTAGGGATGGAAAAAGCCTTACCAGTTAAAGAAGATGTAATAAAGAAAGCTTCTGTCGTCTTCGACATGGTTTACAATCCTGCAGAAACGCTCTTCGTTAAAAAAGCCAAGGAACACGAAAAGGAAGTTATCTACGGATACGAAATGT
>WAQS01000218.1 GCA_015520115.1 Ferroglobus sp. | reverse complement strand
GTTGACAGCTTCGTAACATGTGCAGAGGACTTCTGGGAGGGCTTCGCCATCTTCGATGAATTCGTACCGGATCAGCTTGGAGGAGTGCTGAAGCCGACGTTTACAGTCACCGCCGATTTCTTACACGGATTGGCAAATGCCTACATGATAATAAAGAGCGGACTGGCTGAAATTGCTGTTGTAGAGGCTCACAGCAAAGCGAGCGACATAGTGACATTCGGAGAGGTAATCAAATTCGCTTTCGATCCGGTATGGCTCAGACCGATAGGAAAAGCGCACCCCTACTACTTTGCTGCCCTTGAGAAATCCTACTACATGAGCAGAAGGGGTTACAGCGATGAGCTTTTTGCCGAAGTTGTCGTGAAGAACAAGAGGCACGGAAGGTTGAACAAAGACGCTCCCTATTCAGCTAATGTCAGCGTCGAAGACGTTTTAAGCAGTGAAGCGGCATTTTATCCGCTAAGAAAGCTTGAAATAGCCGAGAGAAGTGACGGAGCGATAGTTTTCGTCTTGGCTAACGAGCAGGTTGCCAAGGAGCTTAGAGACGATCCGATATGGATTAACGGAATCGGCTGGTGGAGTGAAACGAGCAACTACGACACGATGAGCTTCGAAGCCGCTTATGCGAAAAAAGCAGCCGAGATGGCATACAAGATGGCAGGAATAACGAAACCAGCTAAAGAGATCCAGCTTGCCGAAGTTGACGACAGATTCGCTTACAAGGAAGTTCAGCACATCGAAGCTCTTGGTTTGGCTAAGAAAGGAGAAGTCGAAGAGCTGATGAAAAGCGGTTACTTCGACAGAAAAGGAGAGATTCCAGTGAACGTTTCGGGAGGAAACCTTAGCGTTGGCAATTTGCTTGAAGCTACCGGCGGTCAGAAGGCTTTGGAAGTCGTTCTACAACTGAGAGGAGAAGCGGGAAGAAGGCAGGTTGATGCTGAAGTTGGAGTGGCGATGTCCTGGAGGTATATTCCCACCGCCACCGGCGCTGTGGCTGTATTTTCGAGGTGATGGTCATGATGGTTGAGAAGGTTAAAGGGATAAAGTATCACAAGAAGCAAGATGTGGCGATAGTTGGAGCGGGAATGACGATTTTCAGAAGAAGGTTGAACGAAACAGGAAAAGAGCTTAGCTACTATGCCGTCAAACAAGCCTTGGAAGAGGCTGGATTAGACATCAGCGACATTGACATGGTGGTAATGGGCTCCGCTCCCGACGCTTTCGACGGAGTTCACATGAAGGGAGAATACTTACTTGACGGGGCCGGAGCAAGCAATAAGCCTTACGTAAGAGTTTTCGTTGGAGGAGGAACCGGAGTTTTTGCTCCAATAGCCGGTTACTGGCATGTGGCAAGCGGATTGGCTGACGTCTGCTTGGTCGTTTGCGAGGAGAAGATGAGCTCCTCACATCCCCATCCGCAGTCTGCTTTTAAGTACATCTGGGATCCAATTCTCGACCGTCCGCTTAAGCCGAACCTCATCTGGATTTTCGCTCTGGAAATGAGGAGGTACATGCACGTTCACAACATAAAGCACGAGGACATCGCTCTCGTTTCCGTGAAGAACAAAGCAAACGCTCTTGATCACCCGGCTGCGCAGCTTGCGGCTAAGATAACAGTCGAAGATGTCCTCAACAGCGAACCGATGGCATTGCCGGTGAGAAGACTTGATGTCTCTCCACCGAGTGATGGAGCTGCCGCAATAGTAATGGTCGCTCCCCACATTGCAAGGCAGCTAACAGACGAGCCGGTTTGGGTTACCGGAGTTGGGTGGAGCTTGGACACAACCTGGTGGACGAACAGAGACCTCTACTTCCCGAGATACGTTGCTGAAGCTGCGAAGATGGCTTACAAGATGGCTCACATAACCGATCCGAGGAAAGAGATAGATGTGGCTGAACCCTACGACCCGTTCGATTATAAGGAATTGCACCACATGGAGGGACTCGGGTTGGCTAAAAAGGGAGAGGCGCCGATTCTAACAAGAGAAGGAGTTACGGCGAGGGACGGCGATCTTCCGGTTTGCCCATCCGGAGGTTTGCTTGGAGTTGGTAATCCGATAGCAGCATCGCTCGGAGTTAAGGTTGCGGAAATCTACTGGCAGCTTGCTTACAGAGCCGGAAAAAGGCAGGTGGCGAAAGAGGTGACGACTGGAGTTGCCCAGGCTTGGGGAGATTTGATGCAGGTTGGAACTGTGGTAGTTCTCTCTAACAAGAGGTGATGAAGTTGGCGGTTGGTAAGAAGGATATAAGCTGTCCCCCTTACGTGAAGGGGAGGGAAATAGAGTTAGAAGACTTAAAAGAGAAAAAAGTGACGTACGTGGAAGATCATCCCGACATTCGCTACTCCTTTACAGCCGGTCAAGCCATAAGCAAATTCCTCAAGGGGCTGAAGGAAGGAAAAATCCTTGGAGTTAAGTGCAACAAGTGCGGAAGAGTTATGGTCCCTCCGAGGGAATTCTGCGAGCTATGTTTCAAACCGATAAACGAGTGGGTAGAGCTTAAAGACACCGGAGTAGTTGAGACATTCTCGATATCCTACATCGACCCCGATGCGAGACCACTTGAAGAGCCGGAAATTGTGGCTGTTATCGCAATAGACGGGGCTTCTCCGCACATGGGAATTCTTCACAAGCTTGGTGAAGTAGATCCGGAGAAAGTGTACATAGGGATGAGAGTAAAGGCTGTCTGGAAGCCGGAGGAGGAGAGGGAGGGAGCGATAACCGACATAAAGTACTGGAAGCCGATAGAGGGGTGATGTAGATGGTGTTTACGGAGAAGATTATCGATCCACGCGAGCTTAGGCATGTGGAAGGTAAAATTGAACTCTACTGGATATACACGAGCGGGGAAGCTGGAGATTATTTCTTCAAAAAGCTAAGAGATGAAGGAAAATTCACCGCTGCTAAGTGCAAGAAGTGCGGTTACATATTCTTCCCACCGAGAATTTACTGCGAATTCGATTTCAGCGAGACCGAATACGTTGAGGTAAGCGGAGAAGGATGCGTTGTAGCTTATGCTGTCGCTTATTACGACAAAAACGGAGAGAAACTCGAAAAACCCGAAATATACGCTTTGATCGAAATGGACGGAACAAATGGAAGAATTATTCACCTCCTTGGCGAAGTTGAACCGGAGGACGTTTGCATTGGAATGAAAGTTAAGCCGGTTCTAAAGCCGAAGGAGGAAAGGGAAGGGAAGATAACGGACATCCTCTACTTCAAACCAGCCTAACTTTCTATTTTTTGGAGGTGATTGCTTTGGATTTCAGATTAACGGAAGATCAGAAAATGATAGCGGAGGCTGCCAGAGATATCGCTAAGGACTTTCCTCCGGAGTACTGGAGGGAAAAGGACGAGAAGGGAGAATTCGCTGAGGAGTTCTGGAAGGCTATAAGCGATGCTGGCTTCGTCGGGATAGTTATCCCCGAGGAGTACGGGGGAAGCGGATACGGAATGACCGAACTGCTCATAGCGATGGAAGAGTTGGCTGCAAACGGCTGCGGAATGGGAGGTGTGTGGTACCTCGTTTTAACGGAAGTTTTCGGAGCTTTAACGATTGTCAGACACGGAACTGAAGAACAGAAAGAGAAGTACCTGCCAAAAATCGCTAAGGGAAAACTTGAGTTCTGCATGGCTTTAACGGAGCCTGACGCCGGAACGAACACCCTCAATATCAGAACGAGAGCTGTTAAGGATGGAGATGAATGGGTGATAAACGGAAACAAGATATTCATTAGCGGTGCTGATAGAGCGAAAGGAATGCTGATCATAGCGAGAACAACTCCGAGAGAAGAAGCTCCGAAGAAAACTTACGGAATTAGTCTGTTCTTAGCAGATTTGCCCAATCCAGCAGTAAAAATCAATCCAATCCCCAAGCACGGAATAAACTATTCAAAAACCTGTGAAGTCAGCTTCAATAATTTGAGGTTGCCGGAAAACGCTTTAATTCCTCCGCAGGATGAGGGGTGGTATCTCATCCTTGATACTCTCAATCCAGAGAGAATGAGTTTTGCAGCAGCCGCAATAGGAATCGCAAGGCTTGCTATTAGCAAGGCTGTGGAATACTCTAAGCAGAGGAAGGTCTTTCAAGATCCAATCGGAAGCTATCAGGGCTTGCAGTTTCCTATCGCCGAAGCTTACGCAACTTTGGAGTGTGCGAAGCTGATGAACTTAAAGGCTGCTTGGCTTTTCGACAACAACGCTTCCTACAGAGAGGTGGGCGACGCTGCCAACATGGCGAAGGTTGTGGCAGTTGAGGCGGGGATTAAAGCTGTCTACTGGGCGATGCAAACATTCGGCGGCTACGGATACACGAAGGAGTACGATGTCGAAAGGTGGTGGAGGGAAATAAATCTGATAAGGCTCGCTCCCGTAACTCAGCAGATGGCTCTTGCTTACATAGGAGAGCACGTTCTCGGAATGCCGAAGAGTTACAGAACCTGATTTTTTACTTTATTTAGTGGAATTCACGCTAACTTTGGGAAAGATCTTCTTTGTTATTATTCTCTCTGTCCCGTTTGCAATGGCTATTCCAACAATCAAAACATCAAAGTGCATTGATTTCTCTACCCACTGCCAACAGCTTCACTACTATGCTGTTTACCTCTTCAGCAGCTTTTATGTCAAAGGGTAAAATTCTCACTTCCGAAAAGGACCTTTTAAAGATCTTTTCCTTTTTTGCTCCATTTTCTTTATCAAACCTGTCAGTATGTACTGGAACAGCAGAGGTCGTTCGGTTACTTTTACTACCATTTAGGAGTGAGAAGAGCGATATCAGAATATCTACGTTGTTCTCCGAACACCAGCGATGGCAAGCCCTACTGGACATCTTTTATTCCTACAGCATCCGCTATGGGGC
>WAQS01000217.1 GCA_015520115.1 Ferroglobus sp. | reverse complement strand
GCCGAAGAGTTACAGAACCTGATTTTTTTACTTTATTTAGTGGAATTCACACTAACTTTGGGAAAGATCTTCTTTGTTATTATCCTCTCTGTCCCGTTTGCAAAGGCTATTCCAGCAATCAAAACATCAAAGTGCATTGATTTCTCTACCCACTGCCAACAGCTTCACTGCTATGCTGTTTACCTTTTCAGCAGCTTTTATGTCAAAGGGTAAAATTCTCACTTCCGAAAAGGACCTTTTAGAAATTTTTTCCTTTTTTGCTCCATTTTCTTTATCAAACCTGTCAGTATGTACTGGAACAGCAGAGGTCGTTCGGTTACTTTTACTACCATTTAGGAGTGAGAAGAGTGATATCAGAATATTTACGTTGTTCTCCGAACATCAGCGATGGCAAGCTTCACTGGACATCTTTTATTCCTACAGTATCCGCTATGGGGCAATATTAAAGAAAATTGAAGAAAATATCATAAGTCCTCAAAATCTATCCAATAACTCATGGAGATAAAGATAATTCAAGATCCAGAAATAAGATTTGGAAAACCCGTAATTAAAGGCACAAGAATTTCTGTTTATGATATTTTAGAAGCCTTAAAGAGCGGTTGGACGATCGATGAAATTGCAGAGGAGTTCAATATTCCAAGGGGAGCAGTCATAAAATCGATAGAATTCATAGAAGAAAAATTGAAAGAAATAACTTTGATTAAAGTATGATTTTAGCGGACGAAAATGTTCACTACAGTTTGATCAAGGAACTGAGAAATTCGGGAATAGAAGTAATAGCTTTGGTTGATTTTAAGAGAGATTTGAAAGATAGCGAAATTATTGAATTCGCTAATTGTAAAGAAGATAATTGGTAAAGCTAAGGGAAGATGGTCTGTAGAGGTAATTAAATTAAGAAGTAAGACATATAACGATGTTATTAACTCCGCACCTTGCGTTTTTTTTTTTTTTTTTTATCTTTTCTCAGCTTTTCGAAATATGCGAGGCATAGCTTCCTCGAACTTCATTCGAAAAGGTGTCTGTTGAAGCTATTGAATGAATACTAAAGTTTCTCTTCGCTGAAAAGTTCACCAAAAACGTTAAGGTTGGAGAAGAGAAAGTTCTTGAAATAAACAGAAAGGTCAAGAAAGGTGCATTCTCCGGTAAAATACATAATATCTCTTGGTGACTATTACATCGTTTGTCCTCAGCTTTTACAGAAGTAGTTGTCTCAGACCGTCAGCTCTTCATCACTCTTCAGCACCCGCGCTCGTCATCATCGACGAAAATTCTACGACAGAATTTAACTTAAAACTTTCCGAGTGTGAGAGTGTGAGTAAAAACCGAATAAGCTCTCCAAATTTAATTTTAGATTGTAGGAGCTTCTATTATGCCCGCTGTAATCGATGCCTCGAAATGCGACGGCTGTGGAGCTTGCGTGGAGGTTTGCAGTCAAAAGGGCGGAGCTATCTACCTTGACGGTGGAGTGGCTAAGGTAAACGAAGACCTCTGCATGGAGTGTGGTGCTTGTACAAGAGCTTGTCCCAACAACGCTATAAGCATAGAATGGTAGCCGCTCAGATAGCGTAATACTCATCATCCATCAGCAGCGGGAGTAATCATCACAGCGGCTAAAATTATTAGGTTTTGAACCCTTTTAACTTTTTTACGCTTAAAAAATTTAGAGTTGCATCATTTTGATGTACTCAAAGGCTGAGTTCGCCGCTATTGCTCCATCTGCACACGCCGTGACTACTTGCTTCAAAGGATTATCGCAGCAATCCCCAGCAGCGAAAACCCCGGGAACGTTAGTTCTCTGTCGTTTGTCAACTTTGATGTAACCGGCGACATCTCTCTCAACTCCGAGATCCATAACTAAGTCCGTTGCTGGAGTAATTCCGACAGCTATGAAAACTCCGTCCACTTCTAAAACTCTTTCCTCGTTCGTCTTTCTGTTGAGAAGGATAAGTCTTTCAACTCTCTCTTTTCCTTCAATTCTGAGGACGATGCTGTCCCATATGACTGGGATGTTCCTCTTAAACAACTCTTCCTGTAAAGCCTTTTCAGCTCTCAATTCATCTCTTCTGTGGATTAAAACGACATCGCAACCGATTTCGTGGAGGTATATTGCATCAGTCACCGCTGTATTTCCTCCTCCGACAACAGCGACTTTTTTCCCTCTGAAGAAGTTTCCATCACAAGTTGCACAATAGCTAACTCCTCTTCCGACAAATTCCTTCTCCCCTGGGACTCCAAGTTCTCTATGCTTACCTCCGGTGGCTATTATCAAAGCCTTGGCTTTGTATTCAGCCATGTCGGTTTTCACGATAAAGAAGTCTCCGTCCTTTCTAAGTCTTTCCACATGCTCGAATTTGTGCACCGCCCCGAATTTTAAAGCCTGTCTTTTGATTCTTTCAAGCAACTCAAATCCAGAGCCTTCGAATCCCGGGTAATTTTCTATTTTCGGAGCTAACGAAAGCTGAGAAGCTTCCACAGTTTCGAAAACAACAGTTTTTAAACCGTACCTTGTCGCGTATATCGCAGCTGTCAGTCCTGCTGGACCTGCACCTATTATCGCTACGTCAAATTCTCTCTCTTCGCTCTTCTCTCCTTCTATGTCGAGTATTGCTTCCACGTTCAGCACCTCCAAACATTTATAATCGTTCCCGAATTTTCACAACTTATGGTTTTGATGAGTAGAGAGGAGGTATTAAAAAAATATGGTGGTGTTGAGTGGATTTCTCCTTACGAGAGAATTATCGCCATGCATGACGGATCTTATGTTGAAATTCACGAGTTTCACGCGAGAGGAAAGTGCGTAGGCGGAGCAGCTTGGGAAACTTATCACTACCCGAGGGTGAGCAACCTCGTTTTAAAAGCAAGGAGGGAGGGAGCGAGGAACATCTTCGTTTTGAAAAAGGGAGAGACAACTTTAAAGCTTGTGCCGGGAATTGCCGGAGCTGGAATTGAAAAAGTCGAAGTTAGAGAAAATGTAGAAGTGACTTACGCTGGTCTTGCGGGAGGAGGCATAGCTGCTACTGTTTGTAGAGGTATGGCTGAAAACGTTCTGGGAATTGAAATTCTCGAAGAGGGTGGAGGAGAAAAGCTTGGAAAAGCAAAACTCGTTCTTCCAGCGATGGAGAAAGTTGTGATTGGCGTGGATGACACGGACAGCAAAGAAGGGGGAGCAACTTGGGCGCTGGTTAACGAAATCGCCTACAAAATTGAGAAAGAGAATCTCGGATATTATCTCCTTCACACGATCACTCAGCTGTACACGAAGAACCCTTATAAGACGACGAACTGCGTTTCAATATCAGTAACTTTTGCAACACAAAATTCAGAAAAACTTGTGAAAACGTTCGAAAATGAGCTGAAGAAGTTTACTTTCAGCGACGAAACTGCTATGGCGGTTTACAAAAAAATTTTGGTTAGCGAGGAGTTGTTAAAATTTG
>WAQS01000216.1 GCA_015520115.1 Ferroglobus sp. | reverse complement strand
CCGGCTATTTTCACACCGGAGAATTTGCTTCTCTTTATTATCTGAATGGCGTTGAAGTAATCCTCCTCATACTGCAGTGTAAACAAAGCTACGTCGAAGCTTTTCAGTTCGCTTCCGCTCTCCACACTCCTTAATCCCTCGAAAACGTCTGTGAAAAATCTCTCGGCAATAAAATTTTCGGAGGAATTTATTTCGTAATATAGCCTTTGAACGGCTAAACTCGAAATTCCGCCGACGTATCTGTTCGGATAGACTATCGCAACCCTCTTTAAGCCTTTCTTCCAGCTCTTTAAAAATGGGTTGAATTCTGTCATTCGAGAGCTTTGCTTCCCCTTTGCATTGCTATTTTTCCGGTCCTTGCTACTTCTTTTATCCCGTACTGCCTCATTAAATCAATGAAAGCGTTTATCTTCTCTTCATCCCCGGTAATTTCTATTATAAAGCTGTCCCTTGCTACATCAACTATTCTACCTCTGAAGATGTTCGCTATCTCAATTATCTCTCCCCTTGTTTGGGGAGTAGCGTTAACCTTAATTAAAGCGAGCTCCCTTTCAACGGCATTCTTTGTAACATCGCTTACCTTCAAAACCTCTATCAGCTTGTTTAACTGCTTCGTAACCTGCTCTATCGTCTTATCATCACCGTCAACGACTATCGTCATCCTTGAAATCTGAGGCTTCTCAGTAATTCCCACAGCCAGGCTTTCTATGTTAAAACCTCTCCTCCTGAACAATCCCGCAACCTTAGCCAGAACTCCCGGCTTGTTTTCAACTAAAGCAGCAAGAGTGTGCCTCATGGCTACACCTCCTCGTCAATGATCTCGTTTAAAGCCGCTCCAGCGGGAACCATCGGATAAACGTTTTCGAGCCTGTCAACTCTGAAGTCGACAACAACCGGGGCGTCGATGCTCAAAGCTTCTTTGATAGCGTCTTCAACCTCGCTTTCTCTTTCAACTGTTATTCCCACAGCCCCAAATCCTTCAGCAATCTTTTCGAAGCTCATCTCCTTGCAGAGCAGACACGTCTGCGAATACCTCTCATCGTAGAACAGCTGCTGCCACTGCCTCACCATTCCGAGGAACGCGTTGTTCAGTATGAATACCTTCACGTCGATTCCGTAATCGACGCAGGTGGCGAGCTCCTGAATGTTCATAAGAAAGCTTCCGTCTCCGGCAATATCGACGACGGTTTTGTCCGGAAAAGCGGTTTTAACGCCTATTGCAGCCGGAAAACCGAATCCCATCGTCCCAAGTCCGCCGGAAGTTATGAACTGCCTCGGATACTTAACTTTAAAGTACTGAGCAGCCCACATCTGGTTTTGTCCAACTTCAGTCGTGACTATCGCATCAGGAGCCAATTCGTAAAGTTTTTCTATCACATACTGGGGCTTGAGCTTTCCGTCTCTCTTATATCTCAGCGGGTACTTTCTCCTCCACTCGTTCACTTTGTCTTCCCACTCCTTCCTTCTTTTGTACTGAATGTGCTTTATCAGTTCCCTCAAAACGAGCTTTGCGTCTCCAACTATTGGAACGTCGACTCTAACGTTCTTTCCGATCTCAGCCGGATCTATGTCTATGTGGATTATCTTGGCATTAGGAGCGAAGCTGCTAACTTTTCCCGTGGTTCTGTCGGAGAATCTCACTCCCACAGCAATTATCAGATCTGACTCCTGAATTGCGTAGTTAGCATACTTAGCTCCATGCATTCCTATAAATCCCAAACTCAGAGGATGAGTTTCGGGAATTGCACCCTTCCCCATCAAACTCGTGACGACGAAAGCCGGAATTGTTTCGGCAAGCTTGACCAACTCTTCGGAAGCGTTGGAATGAATCACTCCACCTCCGGCTAAAATTATCGGTCGCTCAGCCTTCATTATCAGTTCAGCAGCTCTCTTTATCTGCCTCGGGTGTCCGGTGTACTTCGGCTTGTATCCGGGAAGCTCAACTTTCTCCGGGTAGTTGAACTCTATATCCGCTATTGTAACATCCTTCGGAAGATCTATTAAAACTGGTCCAGGTCTTCCGGTTTTTGCTATGTGAAAAGCCTCCTTAATTATTCTGAGAAGTTCTTTTTCGTCGGTAACGAGGTAGTTGTGCTTCGTGATTGGCATGGTTATTCCGGTTATGTCTGCCTCCTGAAAAGCGTCGTTGCCGATCAAGCTCCTTGGCACTTGTCCGGTCATGACTATGACTGGTGACGAATCCATGTAGGCTGTCGCTATGCCAGTCACAGTGTTGGTTGCTCCCGGTCCGGAGGTGGCGAATGCAACACCAACTCTTCCAGTAGCTCTCGCGTAGCCGTCAGCCGCATGCACAGCAGCCTGCTCATGTCTCGTGAGCACGTGCATGATCTCCGAATCGAAAAGAGCATCGTACACTTCGATTATCGCTCCTCCGGGTATTCCGAAAATGTGCTTCACACCTTCCTTCTCCAAGGCTTTGACAATAGCGTCGGCAGCCCTCATAAAAACCACCCACAACTACCTGAGAAAAATCAGCATACTACTACAATAGATGGCAAACTCAACTTTGTTTGCATTGCCTTTTCCTTCGAGAGGGGTATTTAAATAGTTTTTGGTTTAGAAAGCAAAGATGTGTGTTATCGCTCAAAGTTTTCAGTCAAATCAAGTTTTGGAAGGATCTGATTGGTTTTGTTGAAGGCTAAAATGGAACTGCTGAGCTTGCTAACAAGGGAATAGATATTTGAAATTTTAGGGAAATAGCAACCGGATTGAGATCAAAAACTGGAGGATAGCTCTTGGGCTTTCCGGATGTGAATTTAACAAGAGTCTCTCATCATTTAACGAAGGTGAGAAATCAACGTCAGAAAAGATCACCAAAAAGACAGCAAAGTCATGAAAAAACTTAAGGCTCTATGCCCCTATCAGTTATTTTGAATTCGCAAAAGGCTCCTTCTTCTTTCGATCTGTGCTTTATAAGCCTCGCAATCCTTTTTCCGTTGATTTTCTCCAAAGATATTATGGTTTTTGAAAGGTGATCAACGCTCGGTCCGCCTAAAGGCTTGTCCATCCCGTTTCTAACATCTGTGAACATCTGATTTGTAAAAACTACAGCCAAATCGTGTTTTCTTGCGATTCCAAGCAGAAGCGTTAGCTGGGAAATGAGTTCTCTCTTCGCCTTTATCTGCTTCTCCTCATCTTCCAACTCGCTTCTGTACAGAGAAGTAAGAGAATCGACGACTATCAACACGACATCTCTTTCCTTTTCGCACAGCTTAGCAACCTCTCTTACCGCCACGCTCTGCATTTTAAAATCGTAAACGTCGTAGATGTAAACGTCATTGAGAACGCTCTTATCTTCAAAAATCTGATTGACTCTCTCTGGAGATAATCCTTCTGTGTCGATGTAAACGGCTTTTCCAAACCTTCTGACGGTGTTGTAGGTAAGCATGAGGCAGAGGGAAGTTTTTCCGCTTCCGCTTACTCCGTAGATCTGAGTTATAGTTCCGGTTTCAACACCGCCGCTGAGCAGAGAATCAATGCACAAGCTTCCGGTTGGAAGCTTTTTCATTCAATCACCTTCATGATCCTCTTATAAACCTCTTCGGGAGATAAATTCTCGGCTTCGCAAATCCTCTTAACGTCTTCGTACTCCGGTTTAATTCTGTAGTCGGACACCTTCACCCTAACTCTATATTCTCTCTCGTTAATCTTCACTTTAATTTCTTTGACTTCTCTGTAGGCTTTCAACCTGTGCTCCACAGGAAGTATCCTAACTCCAAGAGAGCCAGTTAACTCCATCATCTTTTCCGCAACCTCTTCGGCTTTATCGTAACTGACTATCGCTGAAAGCAAACTTCCGAGCCTACCCTTCTTCATCAGAACCGGAGTAACGTAAACGTCATGGCTCATCTCTGAAAGCTTTTCAACAGCGTAGCTTAGATATTCAGGAGAGAGGTCATCAACGTTGGTTTCAACTACTACAATCCTGTCGTGAATCTTGGCTTCTCCAAGTATTATCCTTAGAACGTTCGGAACCTCCGTTTCTTTCTCTCCAGCTCCGTACAAAATTTTGTTAATTTTAAAAGAGTTTTTAAACGTTCCTTCCGAGAAGTGAGCTAAAATTGCGGCTGCTGTCGGAGTTAGAAGTTCTCCCTCACCTTCCATAAGAACCTCAATTTTCGAATTCGCGAGAATTTCTAAAGTTGCTGGAGCTGGAGATGGATACTTTCCGTGGGTGAATTCCACGAATCCCACTCCGGTTCTGACTCTGTTCGTGTAAATTCTGTAACCTCTTTCTCTCAGCCTTAGAAAGCCGAGTGCTGAAAGGATGATGTCGAAAATAGCGTCGTCGCTTCCCACTTCGTGGAATTTCGCCTTTTTGTAATCTCTTCCGTGAACTTTTCCCTCGGCTTTCGCAAGTCTTTCAAAAATTTTTATAACTTCCTTTTTTACTCTCTCGTCAAGCCTCGAACTTTCGACGAGCTCTACAACTTCTTTGAAACTTCTCTCCTTAGTTTCGCTCTTCACTCTGACGAGGTTTGATGTTATTCCTTTTTTAACGACCCTCTCAATTTTGTATTCAACCTCAAGGTTTAACTCATCGACGATTTTTTCGATATCCTCCCTCTGAATTACCTCATCATAGAGTGCTCCTATAATCATGTTTCCACTTGCACCATTGAAAGCGTCAATTACGGCAATTCTCATGCTACCACAAGACTTTTTATCTTCTAAAGCTTTTACTTTAATCATGGAACTGCTACTCAAAGTTAATCAAGCTTACCCCAGTGACTCTGGAAGAGGCATAGCAAGGCTCGATCCCGAATCAATGTTCAGGCTAAATATATCTCCCGGCGACATAATAGAGATTGAGGGAAGAAGAAAAACGGTCGCTAAAGTCTGGAGGGCTCCAAAAAGAGATTGGGGGAGAGGAATAATAAGAATAGATCGCTTTATAAGGGAAAATGCCGGAGTGAATATAGGAGATACCGTTAAGGTTAGAAAAGCGGAGTATTCAATAGCGAGGCAAGTCATCCTTGCTCCTCTAAAAAAGCTTGATTTCAAAATCTACGGAGCTGATATTGGAGAGTATCTGAAGCATCAACTACTTAAAAGACCCGTTATGGAAGGAGATCTCGTTCCGATCGTCGGAGCTCCGGCTTTTACGGGCTTCGGAAAGTACACGCAGAATCAGGCTACAGTCCTCGTTGCCGTTAAAACTGAACCGAAGGGAGCGGTGATAATAGACGATCAGACTCACGTCGTCTTCAGAGAACGACCGGTTAAAGGTTTCGAAAGGTTTGGAAAGGCTGGAGTTACTTACGAAGATATAGGTGGACTCAAGGAGGAGCTTCAGAAAGTCAGAGAAGTTATAGAACTTCCGCTCAAGTATCCGGAAATATTCCAAAGGCTCGGAATAGAGCCGCCGAAAGGAGTCCTCCTCTACGGTCCTCCGG
>WAQS01000215.1 GCA_015520115.1 Ferroglobus sp. | reverse complement strand
CTTCACAACCAACTTCACTTTTCGAAGTAAACTGTAGCAGTTTTTGGCGTTTTGCCCTTTTTAATGCGATGATAATCGGCGTAAGTTAAAACTTCAGAATCCCTCATCAGCTCGGCTCTTACTACTTCTCCGATAAACAACGTGTGAGTTCCGACGTCACATTCCTTTACGACCTTCGCCTCGAAGATTGCTGTTGCGTGCTGGATTACCACAGGAGACCCGGTTACTCCGATTTCGTAATCCACACCCTCGAACTTGTCGAAGTCTCTACTGCTTCTGAATCCGAATCTTCCTATGAACGTTAGGGGAGTTTCAATGTCCAAAACGCTGACGGCAAAGACCTTACTCGCTTTGACGATTTCGTGGGTGAAGTTTTTCTTGTTCAAACACACTGCAATCATCGGAGGTTCTGAGGAAACCTGAAAAACGGTATTTGCTATTTGCCCGCTCAATTTGCCCTCGTAGGCTGAAGAGACTACGTAGAGACCGTAACTTATTTTATAAAACGCTCTGGGATCCATTTTTAAGCGTTGGTTTTGTAGTTTAATAATGTTTTGTTAGATTATCCTTCTCTCTTTTGGTACGTAGTTCCTTATTTTCTTTCCATCTCCCTTTCCGCACCCCAGAAAATATTTTCCCCACTTTAAAACAACGTATCCTTTGTAAGGAATGTTCAGATCCTCTCCTTTCAGCCACTTAATCGCATCTTCGTAGGAAACTTCGATGATATTCTTTTTAATCTCGTCTCGAAGTAAGTAGCATCCCTCTATGCTCAACCTTATCCCATCTTTTTCGAGCTTACCGAAGTAAACACCTTGGTGGTACTCTTTTATCCCGAGCTCGTCTTTCTTTTCGCACCTTAGAAAGGCGTAGAGCCTATCCTTTCCCATCTTTTTAAGTTCGAAACTTACTTTTTCAACTCCGTAAATTTCTTTCAAAATTTCTACGTAGTTCACGGTTTCACCACCTTGGCGACGAAAAATCCTTCGGTGTCGTTATCTTGGGGGTGAATTCTGAGGCATTTTTTTACTTCCTCGCTGTACTTTTTTCCGTTGAACTCCAATATCGGGTCTGTAGACTTTATCCGAAGCTTTATTTTTTCAAGCTTGGCATCCGTGTTGTAAAGGAGGTAATCGATCACTTCCTCATTCTCTTCCGGATCGAGGGTGCAAGTAGAGTAGACGAGTACACCTTTTGGCTTTAGAGATTTGTAAGCCGCTAAAATCAAGCTTTTTTGCAATCTCGACAGAGCCTCCACTTCTCTCTGCCTCCAAAGCTTCAGGTACTTGTAGTTCTTTCTGATCATGCCAACATTGCTGCAGGGGGCATCGAGTAAAACCCTGTCGAAAGTGTCTTTGAATCTTCCAAAGTACCTCCCATCCTTTTCCGTCACAACAACATTTACGCACCCGTACTTCTGAATGTTCGAAATGAGGATGTTCAGCCTTGAATACTTCACGTCGTTGGCAATCACGCAGCCAGTGTTGTTCATGTACTGGGATATCTGTGTCGTTTTCGCTCCGGGAGCTGCAGCCATATCGAGAACAAAGAGGTTCTCTTCTAAATCCATGACAACTGGAGGAATCATCGAAGAAGCTTCCTGCATGAATATCAAGCCGAGAGCGAATTCTGGAGTTTTGGTTATTCCCTCCCCGTAAACAAAGAAACCCTCTCTGCACCAAGGAACTTTTTCGAGTTCGAATTCCTCGGAAAGTCTTTTTACAACACTATCTATGTCGATTTTCAGTGTGTTAACTCTGAAGCTCTGTCTTATTGGCTTAGCCATGAACTCGTAGAACTCCTTAGAATCGTCTATTTTTTCGTATTTCTCCACGAATCTCCTATTTATTTCCCTGAACTGCTCCTTTATCACCTACACGATTTTAAAAACCGCTACATATAAATCCATCGAAAAACTTATTTGTTTAAGTTAAATTTCTGTTTTATGGCTTTAAGCGATACGATACTATTTGGACTGGCGATAGTCATAATCCTGTTCCTCCTTTCGGGAATCAGAATCGTTAAGGAGTACGAGAGGGGCGTAATTTTTAGACTTGGTAGACTCGTAGGTGCAAGGGGGCCGGGGATATTCTACGTAATTCCTATTCTTGAAAGCATGCAAGTCGTCGATCTGCGAACCGTTACTTACGATGTTCCGCCACAGGAAGTCGTTACGAGAGATAACGTTACAGTAAGAGTTAATGCGGTCGTTTACTACCGAGTTGTCGATCCGGAAAAGGCGATAACTGAAGTTTACGATTACAAGTTTGCCACAGCTCAAATTGCCCAGACGACTTTGAGAAGCGTTATAGGGCAGGCTGAACTTGACGAACTTTTATCTGAAAGAGAAAAACTGAATTTAAAGCTTCAGCAGATAATAGACGAAGCCACGGATCAGTGGGGAATAAAGGTTTCGGCTGTAGAGATAAAGGACGTTGAGCTGCCAAAGGAGATGCAGAGAGCAATGGCCATGCAGGCTGAGGCTGAAAGAGAGAGGAGAGCGAAGATAATAAGGGCTGACGGAGAGTATCAGGCGGCGTTGAAGTTAAAAGAGGCAGCGGAGATACTCTCGGAGAGTAGAGGGGCTATGATGCTGAGAATTCTTCAGACGATGAACGAAATATCCAACGCCCAAAACACGACGATCGTGTTTCCGATTCCAATAGAAATTCTTGAATACTTCGCTGAGGCGAAGAGGGGTAAGAAGGAGCAATAAGAGCATTTAATTTTTCTTTTTGCAAATGTATATCCTTCTCGTAAGACTCTTGTGAACTTTTTGGTAGAACTTATCTTCGAGGATGAAGTAGTCCTCGAAAAATTCTTCTACGTCCATGTTCGTAAGAAAAACTATTCTTTCACCTCTCAGAACTCTGTGAAATTCTGGAAAGCTTTTTTCGTACAATTCCTTCAAATCTCCGAAGCTCATCGACGATTGGAGGTAAGGGTAGTCCGTTACAATTCCATCAACACTCTCATCAGCCAAAGGAAGATTCTTGGCATCTCCGACGATAACGTTCACTGGAAGATTGTAGTATCTCAAATTGATCGCACAACCCTTTGCGATTTTTTCAAAAGCCTCAACCCCAACGAAATCGAGATTCATTAATCCGGCTTCTATTATCATAGTCCCTGTTCCGCACATAGGGTCGAGGATAACTCCGTTTTCGACTCCGGTTATGTTCACCAAGCTTCTCGCAAATCTCGGAACAACTGCTCCGGGTATGAAAAAGGGTTTTAGATCTGGACGTCTTTCGAGGAACTGCTTCGTGTTAGTTACATGAATGAGCCAGCCAGCATAAACGTTCCTTTCAGTGACGTAGACTCTAAATATTCTGTCTGGCTTAGAAACGCTTATTTTCGCCCCTCTTTTGTAAAAAATTGCTCCAAGCTCTTTTTCGAACTCGTTTGAAGGTACGAAACGCCCTCCGATGTTTCTCACTCTCACGCACATCTTTCCTTCCGGCAATTCCAGTTCTTTTACAAAGCTTTTTAGCTCCTCCAAACTTCCTGAGAAAAGAAATTCGCTTACTTCGTGAACAAGACTCAACCTTTCGAGACGTTTAACTTCCGAAACTTCCGCAACGGATATTTGCCTGTCCTCAAGAATAATTTCTCCACCGAGAATGTCTCTTGAAAAAACCTCAACTTCTTTTCTCGCCACGTACTCCAAATCTCCGGAGAGAAGAAAGATCAATTTCATTTTCGCATTTCGGCTATTTTTTTAGCCAACTCTATCATAAGGTCGAGCTTCTTTCCAGTCTTTTTAACTCTGACCCTCCCTCCTTCCTCCCACCACGACTTCGGATACTTTTTGTCTTCAGCGTAAAACTCCAAACCGAGGGCTTTGCAGGCTTCAATAAGCTCTTTAAGTTTAACGTTCGCCACCGCATACCTTTTCGGAATCTTTCTACCTTCACTTCTGCTCTTCCTCTTATCTAAGTTGACCGTCCAGATTATCCAGTAATTATTTCTTTCTTCTTCGAAGTTCATCGTAAACCTCCTCCACTTTGACGTCGAACTTAGAGAGGAGGACAACGAGGTGGTATAGCAAATCGGCTGCTTCGTAAATTATACTCTCCCTATTTTTATTTTTACAGGCAAGTATCAACTCCACCGCTTCCTCCCCAAACTTTTCGAGTACTTTATCCTCTCCCTTCTCGTGATAGAGCAGTTTGGCTGTGTATGAATCCGGAGTGGGGTTTTTCTTTCTCTCCTCAACTATTTCCTGAAGTTCTTCCAGCATGTTATCACTTCGAGTTTTTGAAGGTTATTTCCACCAAGGGGTGTGTCGCATCTTCTAAAACCTGAATATCCCTGACGGATTTTATCCCTTTCTTTCTCACGAGCTTTTCGAGTCCGAGCTCAACGTTTTCCGGAACTTCTATGATGTACGCGTCGAGCTTATCTATTCCTATCTTTTTAGCCGCCACAACTCTGTGGTGTCCGTCTACCAAATAGTATTTTGCTCCCTTCTTTATGACGATAACGGGTTCAGCAAGACCTTTTTTCAGTTCGTAAATTCTTCCCCTAAGTTCGTCAGCGTAAACTTTCGTTTGAGTGGGAATAATTCTGTCAACTTCAATTTTACCCCTCTTAAGCTCGGTCTTAACGTTATGAACGCTTTCTATCGTTTTCCTTAAGTTTTCAACTTTTTTAGGATCTGCTCTCTCTATCTGACTCCTTATCACATCCGTGTTCGAGATTATTCCAATGAGCTTTCCTTTTTCATCTATAACCGGCAGCTTAGACCTTCCGGTTCTGAACATTACCCTTGCCGCATCTTTCAAATCCATGTGCTCTCTGGCGACTATCAATCTTCTCGACATCACGTCTTTCACTTTCGCATCCAGATTTTTCCTCAAAAGATCCCGGGAGGAAATATATCCGATAACAATTCCGTTATCGTCGACAACGGGGAAGCCGTCATGTCCCGTCTTCTCGATGAGATCAATTACCTCCTTTATCGTTTGATCAGGCTTTACAACCACTACGTCTTTCGTCATGTAGTCTTTGACCTTAAGCTTCACGAAATATAGAAAAGAGGGGAGGTTTATTTATTTTCTCCTGACGTCTTAGCTTTCTAATGTACATGCAGCGGCACACTTATAAAGTTTCAATCACTTAACGGTGTTTATGTTTACAATTGGCAAAAAAGTGAACGGAAAATTTGAAGAAGTCGTTGAGAGAGTCAAGGAGCTTTTGAATTCCGAGGGATTTGGTATTCTGTGTGAAATCGATGTTAAAAAGACTTTGAAGGAAAAAATAGGCGTCGATTTTGACAAGTACGTTATTCTCGGAGCGTGCAGCCCTAAAAATGCCTTCGAAGTTTTGAAAGCAAACAAATCCTTCGGTGTTCTGCTACCTTGTAACGTCGTGGTCTATGAAATGGACGGGGAAGTTGTGGTTGATGCTGTTAAGCCAACAGCTTTTGCAACTGAAGAGATTGAAGAAAACGCGAGAGATGTTGAAGAAAGGTTGAAAAAAGTTATTGAAGCAATTTGAAAGCCAAATTTTTCTATTTTTTCTTCATACGAAATTTTAAAAATGTGAAGGAAAGGATTAACTTTGGTGATTAACTATGGAGGAGTTCCCCGAGAAGTTCAAGTGCGTTGTGACGAACTGGGAATACATGGACAGGCTTTGTAGGAGGGTGGCTGAGCAGGTTAGGGAAGATGGTTACGAGCCGGAAATAATCGTTGCTTTAGCGAGAGGAGGATGGTTCGCTGGGAGAGTTCTTTGCGATCTTCTTGGTTTGGATGATTTAACGAGCTTGAAGATAGAGCACTACGTAGGCACGGCTAAAATGAGCGGAGAGGTAAAGATAAAGTACCCTCTCCACGAAGAGAGCGTGAGAGGTAAGAAGGTGCTTGTCGTGGACGACATAGCCGACACAGGAAAGAGCTTGATGACAGCGAAGCAGCACGTTGAAGAGTTAGGAGCAAGGGAAGTAAAAACAGCCACCTTACAGCTTCTTTACACGTCGAAGTTCACACCAGACTACTTCGGAGAGTACCTTGAAGAGTGGGCTTGGATAATCTTCCCTTGGAACTTTATGGAGGACATGATCGAGTTGATAACGAGGCTGATGAGGAGAGATAAGGAGAAGCTATGGGGAGAATGGGACATAAAGTGGAGACTGTACGAGCTTCATCAGATAGATCCTATTTACTTGGAGATCGCTCAGCCGGGAAGGTTTTTCGATGTTATGAGGGAAATGGAGAACAGGGGAATTGTGGAGAAGATTTTGAAGGATAACAAGCCTTACTGGAGGATTAAAGAATGAAGGCGGAAATCGGGATTATCGGTGGGACTGGTGTATACGATAGCGACGCTTTCGAAAACGTCAAGGAAGTGGACATCGACACACCCTTCGGAAAGCCATCATCGAAGATAACAATTGGAGACTACGAAGGAAGGAAGGTGGCATTCATTTCAAGGCACGGAAAGGGACACATCTTCTCTCCAACGCATGTCCCTTACAGAGCGAACATCTACGCATTCAAAAAGCTCGGGGTTGAGAGGATAATAAGCGTCGCAGCAGTTGGTTCATTAAAAGAGGAAATAAAGCCGTTGGACATAGTCATTCCCGATCAGATATTCGACAGGACGAAGCACAGAAAGGACACATTTTTCGAAGAAGTGGTAGTTCACGTCGGCATAGCTGACCCTTTCTGTTCGGAGTTGAGAGCCGCTGCAATAGAAGCTGTGAAGGAGCTCGGTTTAAGGTATCATGATAGAGGGACGTACGTCTGCATAGAAGGACCGCAGTTTTCCACTAAAGCTGAGTCGAAATTCTACAGAAGCATGGGATTCGACATAATCGGAATGACAGCTTTGCCCGAAGCAAAACTTGCAAGAGAAGCAGAGATCTGCTACGTAACTGTAGCTGCTGTTACCGACTACGACGTCTGGAAGGAAGAGCCGGTAGATGTGAAGACTGTTTTGGAGAACATGGCGAAAAACGAGGAAAACATAAAAGCGATTCTTAGAAAGTTGATACCGAAGATTCCGGAAGAGAGAGAGTGCGAATGTAAGGAAGCTCTGAAGTTTGCGATAACGACCTCTCCGGATATGATAAGCGAAGAGGTCAGAAGAAAATTAGGAATTTTCCTCGACAAATACCTCTAAATTTTTTATTAGCGCTCTGTTACTATCTCTATCTTTAACGGCTATTCTGAAATTTTTCTCGTTCAAACCGATGAAGTCTTCGCACGTCCTTATCAAAATTCCTTCATCAAGCAAGAATTTCTGAATCTCTCTTGCTTTGAATTTTCCTTCGACAAGAAGAAAGTTTACTTCTCCAACGCTTAAGAAATCAAGTCTTTGCAACCTTTTTCTGAGGTACTTCCTTTCTCGCGAGATTTTTCTTCTAACTTTCCTTGAGAAAATTTTCAGCTTCGGCAAGTATCTCTTGGCAACTTCTTTCGCGAGCATATTCACGTTCCACGGATCTCTTATTTCATGAAACCTTTCAGCAAACTTCTTCGGAAATTTTCCGTATCCGAACCTCAAACCGGGAATTCCAAGAATTTTCGTCAGGGATCTCACGACGAACGCATTCTCAAGCTGAGCTTTTTTGCTGGAAAAATCGATGAACGCCTCATCGACAAGGAGGTTAAAACCTTTCTTCTCCGCAAGACTGTCAAGCTCTTCAACGCACTCGACGAATTCTCCTGTTGGATTGTTAGGATTGCAAACAACAACAGCATTGGGCTCGATTTTTTTCGCAGATTCGTAAACATCTCTAAGCCGACATCTGACGATCCTCGATCCGAATGCCTTTGCAAATCGTTCGTATTCAGTGAACGTGGGATAGGGAATTAGAACTTTCCCGCTGTTTAGAATAAAAAAAGTTCTTATCAACTCTATCGACCCGTTCCCAAATACAACTTCTTTTCTATCCCACCCAAAGGTTTCCGAAATAATTTCAATTAAATCGGAGTAACTGCTTTCCGGATAGTACGAAATTTTCCAAGAAATACTTTTTATAAATTCCTGCAGATCTTTCGGAGGAAACGGATTTATGTTCGAAGCGAAGTCGAGTATTTTCTTGCCGTTCAGGAATTTTTCAGCTTGGTCTCCGTGCACGATCAAGATGAGTGCTTTGGATTTATACGTTTTACCGCAAGCCTTAAATTCAAACTCTCAGATTTTATTTCCGATTGCCGCCGTGGCTCAGCTGGTAGAGCGGGTGACTCGTAATCACCAGGTCCCGGGTTCAAATCCCGGCGGCGGCTTTTAAATCTTAGTTTCAGAGCTTGAATTCTTCTTACTTATGGATGGTTGAGCTAAAATATGTATG
>WAQS01000214.1 GCA_015520115.1 Ferroglobus sp. | reverse complement strand
GCTGAGCCTGTGCCGATTGCGATTAAATCGTACTCCATGAAAATTTATCGTGACGGTATAGAAGAATAAGATTTTCCCTAAATTCCAAAACCCTTTTAAACATTGACACTTTGTGTCAATGTAGCATGATTGGTGAGGTTGAGTTAGCTATAGCGATAGGCGTTGGCTTGCAAATAACGATACTCGTTCTTTGGGGAATAATGTGGAGGTGAAGATAATTTGAATCCCGCAGCACTCGCAATCTTCGCTTCCTACTTAACTGCCATAGCGGTAATAGCTTACTTCGGTGCAAAAAAGGTCAGGACGGTGGAAGATTTCGTTGCTGCAAGTGGTCAGCTTGGTTTCTGGACGTACATTTTACTTATGGTGGGAAGCGTTTTCAGCGGGATGTCCTTAATAGGAGTAGCAGGTTTAGCATTCACCACCGGCTGGGCTAACGTCTGGGAAAGGATTTTCGGTCCGGCATTTGCTATAGCTTTTGGAACGATAGTGATAGGCTACAAGCTGTTTCCGCTGAAGGAAAAGTACAAGCTCGTGACCATCCAAGACTACTTGGCTTTCAGGTACAGAGATGCTAAGACGATAAGGCTTCTTGCTGCAATTGTTTCAGCAATCACAAGCTACATCTACCTCATAGGACAGTACACAGCCATAGGAATAGCGAGCGAAGTTATACTCGGAATACCTTACTGGCTTGGGGTAATCATGGCAGCTTTGATAGTGGTAGCTTACGTCTCTTCCGGAGGAATGTTCTCAACGGCTTGGACGACTTTTGCTCAGTCTCTTTTAATGATAATCGGCGTTTTTCTCACAGTCCCTCTGATAATATCCCACGTGGGAGATATAGAGCACATAAACTCAGCTCTTGCTTCAATGCCGGAACTTCAGAAAGTTAAAGGATTGGAGGAAGACTTCATGTTCGCAAAGTACTTGAACGATCCTTTCGCCCCAGCCAACGTTCCTTTAGCTGGATGGGCATACAACCTAACCCTCTTCGGCATAGCAGTTCCCCTCGGCTTGATGGTCGCTCCTCATGTAGTTAACAACATGCTCACCTTCAAAAAAAGAGAGTACACGAGGTGGGGACCACTCGTTATGTATCTCCTTGGCTTTTCCACGATTTTCCTAACATCTCTGGCTGGAATTGCGGCAAGAGTTGCATGGGCTGAAGGAAGGATAGAGATTCCAGAAATAAAGCTCGGAGAGATCAGCGTCAAGTGGTCGGACATGGCTTACCCAACTATTGCTTCAGCTTTTCTTCCAGAGTGGTTGTTCCTTCTCCTCCTTCCGACCATTTTAGCTGGAGTTATGTCCACAACCGACAGGCTGATAGTGACCACCGCCAGCAACATAACCTACGACATTCTGGCTAAAGCTTTTGGTTTGAACGTGAACGGCAGAAAGTTCAAAGTTATTAACGCAATCATCGTCTTCGCAGTGGGATTATCTTCGATTTATTTCGCGTTACACCCTCAGCAGCTCTTAGCTTGGCTAATATGGGCTTCTCTCTCCTTAATGGCTAACTGCTTTTTCTTTCCGATAATTCTCGGGCTTTACTGGAGCGGAATGACAAAAAACGGTGCGAGAGCGAGCATGATTTCAGGTTTACTCCTGACGATCCTAACTTTCGCAATACATGGAAAGACAGTGTGGATATTCGGAATTCCCGTTTACTCAGTCCTCCCGGGATTTATCGCGAGCTTTCTATCCGGAATTTTGGTGAGCGTGATCGAAAAGAGAGTTGGTGTCGCCCGCCCTGTGGAATCCCCTTCATTAATCGGGGGACGCATGGCAGGCGGGCAATAAAATTTAGCTTTTAAAGCTTAAAAAGTTTGTGTAAGGAAATGAAGAGTCAACTTATCCTTCGGCAGCCACCTTTATCTTGTGGAGAAGCTCAGCGGGAGATTTCACTGGGTATTCGATTTTGTCGAGCAATTCCTCGATCTTCTTCCCTTTAACTATTATACCCTCCAGCTTCTCTTTGAGATCTTCTTTGTTGAGGGGGAAGTGAGTTCCCCTAATTCTCGCTAAAACGTGAATCGCCCAATCTATTCCCAGCGCTTCTATTTCGTCATGGTATATCTCCACTTCCTGTTCCTCAAGCCTCTTCTCCTCCTTCAGCTTTTTGTATGCAAGCTTAGCTATTCCCCCAGCCACATGCTCCTTTGGTCTTTCTTCGAGTTCTCCTTCCAAGTACTTCCTAACGGCTTCTTCATCCGCCGTAGCTATGTTCTTCACAGTCTGCTCGGTTATTCCAAGATATTCAGCAATCTCCCTGTACGTTTTGAACGCTTCGTTTTTTAAGACAAGAACGTAGGCTGCTTCCGCGAGACTCGGTAACCACGTGAGATTCCTGAATTCAACGAGTTTCTTCAAACCTCCCAAAAGCTTTATAGCCTCCCAAAAAACCTTTTCAGCCATTTTATCTACGTTCACGCCACCCTTCGGCTTTGCGATAATCTCCATTCTCCCACCTCCTCACTCCTCTCCAATTCTGCCCCTCTTCTTTATGTACTCGCTTAGAGGAGCGATTATTTCTATCAATCCGTTTTCAGTTATCTCGAAAACCCACGTCCTTGAGTCGTGTCCGGTCAATCTGCATCCGTCAATCCTTATCGTCCTCAAAACGCTTCCTATCGGTAGTCCGTAGAGATTCACATCCCACCTCGTCTCAATTATTTTCTTGTCCATGACTATCGTTCCGTCGACTATATGGGCAACAGCCAAACCTCCAGCAGCTTCGGCACTCTCGCTTGCTTGAGAACTCCTCTTTTGGGATATCAGCACAGCCGTTTGCCTCCACTTTTTCAGGAAATTGAAGATTTGCCTGACTATCTGCCTCGCGAGAACTTCCTTATGCTCGTAGAGCCCCGTGATGCTGTCGATGACAACGTTCGTGCACTTCTTTTCCCTTATGGCGTAAGCCATCGTATCTATCAAAGCTCTCGTATTTTCCCTCAGCTCGTCGCTCTCCGAAGCGTCGATAACAACGACGTTCTGCTCCACCTTGTTAAAGTCAACCCCCATCGCCTGAGCTTTTTGTTTTAAAGCCGTGTAAAGGAAGTTAGCTGGACTTTCTACAGTTACGAAAAGAACCTTGTAGCCGTGCGCAGCCTGAGTTACCGTAAATTGTTCAGCAAAAACGCTCTTACCAGTGTCTGGCACTCCAGTAATGTTCATCACAGCCAAATACGGAATACCGCCCAAAGGCTTTTTTACGAACTTTCCGTCCTCTTCCTCCACTTTAAAGAACATTTCGTCAAGCTTAGTTCCAGTCGGAATTCCAAAAAGCTTGGGGGCTTTGCTTTCAAGCTCTTTGAGCTCATAATACTTCGTCATACCAATATAATACTATCGCAGAATGTATAAAAGCCTTATGTTATTTTTAACGTTAAGTTTCTCTTTCGAAATTCTAAAAGGGATCGCAACAGTTTTAACGTTTGAAATTCGAATGAATTTGAAATGCCAAATCTCGGAGAGTTAGTAAGTAAGGGGGAGAGGGAAAACATCGAATTTAAAGAGTATCTTACGGATTATCATTTAAAAGAGGGTAGGAGGCAGTCTTTAGCGTGTCAGATGAATCATCGAATTTTAATGGGGAAGGGTGTAGCTTACTACATTATAGGCATTTCCGACAGCGGAGAGTTTAAGGGAATAAAAAAAGAGGAGCTCGATAAGACTATAGAAGTTCTTGAGGTCATAGCCAAAGACATCGACGCAAAGGTCACTGAAAAGGAAGTTTACGAGGTTAACGGTGGATACGTTGCGGTAGTTGAAATTAGAAAGGACAAGCCAAAGGAGCACATAACAGTTGGCACAGCCGGGCATGTAGATCACGGCAAATCCACTCTCGTTGGTTGCTTAATCACTGGAAAATGCGATGACGGAGATGGATTAACGAGAATATACCTCGACACTTTGAAGCACGAAATCGAGAGGGGATTGAGCGCAGATCTAAGCTTTGCTGTTTTGGGATTCAAAAACGGAAAAGCGATAAGAATGAAAAACCCGCTGAGCAAAGCCGAAAAAGCTTGGGTTGTGGAAAACTCCGAAAAAATAGTGTCCTTCGTCGACACAGTCGGGCACGAACCTTGGTTGAGGACAGCCATAAGGGGTTTGATCGGGCAAAGAATAGACTACGGACTGCTAACTATAGCTGCTGACGACGGCATAATGAGGATAACAAAGGAGCACCTCGGAATTCTGCTTGCGATGGAACTTCCGGTGATAATTGCCATAACCAAAGCTGATAAGGTAAGCGACGAGAGAATAAAAAGCTTGATTTCCGAAATCTCGAAATTGCTGAGAGGGTTGGGAAGAGTCCCGTATCTTCTGAAGAGTAGAAGCGATGCCGAAAAGGTTTCGAGGCTAATGGCTAAAAACAGCTTCGTTGTGCCAATCGTTGTCACCTCAGCCATAACTCTCGCTGGATACGACATACTCGAAGAGCTGCTTTACAGGCTTCCAAAACTCAGATACGAGGAGAGCGACTTTTTAATGTACATAGACAGGATTTACAAAGTCACCGGCGTTGGAACGGTTGTGAGTGGAACGATAAAGTCTGGAGAGATAAGCGAGGGGGATGAAGTGTTCGTCGGACCTTTCTCAGACGGAAGTTTCGTGAAAACCAAGGTTTCGAGTATAGAGATGCACCACTACAGAGTTGAGCGGGCGAAAAGCGGAGACATAGTCGGTTTGGCTTTGAAAAATATTTCCGTTGAGGATCTCAGGAGAGGTATGGTCGTGACAAAAACCGAGCCCTACGCTGTGAGGGAGTTCGAAGCTGAAGTTTACGTTTTCACGCACCCGACTAAAATTTCATCCGGCTACGAACCCGTTTTGCACTGCGAAACTATAAGCGAGACCGTGATATTTAAGGAGATCGACAAAGAATTTCTTAAAGCCGGAGATAGGGGAAGGGTGAGGATTCGATTTAAGTACAACCCCCAATACATTTTACCGGGGCAGAGGTTCATTTTCAGAGAGGGTAGGAGCAAGGGAATGGGAGAAGTGGTGAAGATCTATGAAACTGAATCTTAAGGTCAAGCTGAAAAGAGAGGAGAGCGAAAGAGAACGAATAAAAAATTTCAAGGAGTTTACGGAAGTTATAAAAGAGAAAGCGGAAATTCCAGAAGGTTACGAGATCGTCGAAGATTATAACGTTCTCAGTGACTTCGAGTTTTCGGTCGTTTTCATTCTAAAGAAAAATTACGATTACTTCTACCACGTCGTCGAACCAATTCTTGAGGAGGATTACGAGAAGTACAGAGAGGAGATTATTAAAAGGGTTGAATATACTCTCCCCTACGATGCCGATTTTAAGGATAAGGCAAAAACGATACTTTCGAGCTACGACAGACTTCTCGAAGCTTTAAACCTTGATCCAGACGATTACCACTACTATGCTCTCCTCTATTACTTGCTAAGAGATACTATTCTCTTCGGGCCGATTACTCCTTTGATGAGGGATCGTTTGCTTGAGGATATAAGTTGCAATGGGTATGGGAAGCCGATATTTGTTTATCACAGGAATTATCAGAATCTGCAGACGAACATAGTTTTTTCTGAAGATGAGCTCGACAGCTTCATAATTAAGCTTGCGCAACAGTCCGGGAAGCATATTAGCATTGCCGAGCCGATGCTTGATGCGACCTTGCCAGATGGAAGCAGAATTCAAATGACATTGGGAAGAGAGGTCACCGACCACGGCTCAACATTCACAATCAGGAAGTTCAGAGACGTCCCTCTGACGCCAATAGATCTGATAGCTTGGAAAACCTTCAGCTTGGAGGAAATGGCATACCTCTGGCTCTGCATAGAAAACAAAAAGAACTTGATCTTCGCCGGAGGAACAGCAAGCGGAAAAACAACAAGCATGAACGCCATTAGCCTCTTCATCCCAAAAAACGCTAAAATCGTAAGCATAGAAGATACAAGAGAAGTAATGCTCCCCCACGAAAACTGGATTCCGGCTGTGACAAGAGAAGGAGTTGGAGGAAAAGAAATCGATATGTACGAGTTGCTAAGAGCAGCTCTAAGACAAAGACCAGAGTACATAATAGTTGGAGAGGTTAGAGGTAAAGAAGCCCTAACCCTCTTCCAGGCAATGTCAACAGGTCACACAACCTACTCAACTTTGCATGCTGACTCGGTGAATGGTGTAATCCACAGATTAGAGAATCCCCCGATAAACGTGCCAAGAAGCATGATAGAAGCTCTCGATATAATAAGCATACAAGCCCAAGTTTATCTGGGAAACAAAAGAGTAAGAAGAAATTTAGAAATAGCAGAAATAGTCGGAATGGACCCCCACACAAAAATAATCAAAACTACTACAGTCTTCTCCTGGGACAGCGAAAAAGATGAACACATAATGATTGGCTCCTCCAAAGTCCTCGAGGAAATAAGAAAAATGAGAGCTTGGAGTAGAAAAGAACTCGAAGAAGAACTCGAAAATAGAAAAAAAGTCCTCCAGTGGATGCTCGAAAACAACATAAGAGACTACAAAGAAGTAGCTAAAATAATACACGCATACCAAAACGATAAGGATAGCGTTTTGAGGATGATAGCATGATAAAGAACGAAAACGAGTTTACGAGGCTCGCTTACAGAATTTTCGGAGAAAGAGCAAAGAGAAGTCTTACTAAGTACTACGAACTTGGAAGAGACCTTCAAAGAGCTATGATAAACGTCCCTCCAGAAGTTTACGTAGCTACTCAAATGTTATTTTCTGTTATCC
>WAQS01000213.1 GCA_015520115.1 Ferroglobus sp. | reverse complement strand
AAATCGTTATCACCAAAACAAGAGGCATATGCTACTATAACCGATGTGTCAAGGAAGTACTCTAGCAAAGAATCACCTCATCATGAATTGTGTTAGTATAGAATGATAAGCCTTAGACGCATCATTCCAATTTAATTTACTTTTGAGGTAGGATTCCGATGGGAATAGATCTACTTTATTTTCAAATTCACTTACTTTTTCATAAATAATTTCAGGTAGTTTCTCTATTTGATATTTGAGTCTATTCTCAATTATTTCTTCTTTAGAGGGACCTTTGATAGTCCTTATTGCTATATACGTGGCAGGGAGTTTCCAAACAATTTCGTCGTAGAAACCAAATAATTGGTTTATAGTGTCCACATGCTCCGATTGAAGTTCCTTTTTAATCACTTTTTCTTCAATTCCAAGTAAAATCTCATCGAAAAGATTTAAAAAGTCTATTATTGGGTCAGAACACTCATCAAGTTTGGATATCTCCATTTGTAGTTTTGTTATAGATCTTGATACATAGTCAACGGAAAACGATGAGGGTTCATAATAGATTAGAGAAGTTCTACTCAAATACTGTTGAAGTTCGTCTACCAATTCACTAAATTTTTCTTTAAATGCAATATGTGAAGTGTATAAGCTTCTAAACTCCTCTGGAGCATCGTGTTCGTACAAGTTAGCCAAGTAGAGTTCCAACTTTGTGAAAAGTACTCTAAATTTCTCCAATGCCATTTTGAGTGTCTCTTTTAACTTACTTTTCGTGATTCCAATATACGAACATAATTTTTCTACAAAATCAGAACTAACAAGATTTTTAAATTCATTATTTGGTATATTCAGATACAAATTAATAGCCTTTTCAGCCCCCCAAACAAACTTCCCTCTTAAGTACCAAGATCTAGTAATATCCAACTCTAAAGACTCAATTACATCGAAGAGGATTTTGTGAATCTTCGTTCTTGATAAATAATCTTTCGAGTACTCCATCTCATGAAGACACTCGTCTAAAACACCTAAAATCAAAAGAGATATCTTCATCTCACTATGAGAGGGTGCTTTTGTTGACATAACTAATTAGTTGTTAATTCAGATAAATTATTTAATTTTTATCCTTACTTGAAAAAGACTAATCAGACCCCATGAGCTACAGCAGAAAACGATTGTAAAACACCAATCCACTGATCAGCGTTACAGCTCCAATAACGGCTCCGAGCCTTGGAGTCTTACTTGTTCTAACTTTTTCTTATTTAAATTACTGTCCTCAGCTTTCTTAACTTTGACTCCTCCAGCCTCAATGACTATCTTAGCCTCATAGAGCCAAGCAGTGGCAAGTTATCTGGCAAAGTGTAGCTGAACTACACTTCTACAGGAGGGGTTTTCGAGAGACTTCTGGTAATTCAGACTCTTTTTTGAAGACTATCGCGGAGAGGTATTATCTTGACATTTGCCTCTCCTTTCCAATCCTTAGGTTCCTAATCAACTTTTAATTTGAGCTTTATCGTGTCTCTTGAGTTAGCTTTTACGCTGCTTGGTGAGATGTCAACAGTGAGAGACTGCAGTCGTCCCTCTTCTGGCGTCGGGGTTCTTTCTGGTTTTACCTCAACTTTGGGTATCTCTCTGACCTCAGGAGTTTCGATCTCTTCCAGAGTTTCGAGTTCCCCTTTATCATACCACTTGAAAAACTTCTTCAGAGTTTTCTTAACTTCGAACACGGTGCTTTGGGATATCTCTCCCCTGTTACATCTGATTTGGAAGTGATTCATGACGTACTTCACATCATCCTTGTCGAACTCAGTCAGTTTCTTCCCACGAGTCTTCACAATTATTTTGAGCCACTTAATGTATCCTGCTATTCTGATTTCACTCAACCCATTGCTCAGCAAGTCCGTTGCAAACTCGTAAACGACCCCATAATCCTCAGGCGAGCAAGACCTCTTAAAGCTCTCAAGAGATGATTCAATCTTCGCCGAAGTGTAAAACATCATAAAGATCTCCCCATCAAGAAAATATCAAACTCAACCCCTCTCTTGAAGTCATGATGATATAACAATCTCACAGTGGCAACTTTCTCTTGTCCACTTTCGAAAAGAAGTTTAAAAGATGGAACTTGAACCAAAAGTAAGTAGTCCCGGCTCCCGGATTTGAACCGGGGACCACGGGCTCTCTGCCGCCTGCCAGCGGCAGGACAGACTACAGGCCCGCGCTCTGCCACTGAGCTAAGCCGGGAACTTCAGTTTATGTGTGAGTTGTTTTCTGTATAAATACCTTGTGGAAGAAAACGGGAGGTATTAGGAGCGAATTCAGAATTTAGCAAATTTTTGCCCCTCAGATTTGAAAAGTTTCAACTATCTTCCAAAATTTTTGGTTTAAAACTTCTTTGACGCAACATTTTTATTTTTAATTTTCAAAAATTAATTATGGAGGAGTATAGGATCAGCACCTTGGAAAGAATCGGCTACAGAATTTCAGCGAGCGTCGAAAAATGGATGCCAGACCCCTTTCTCTTCGCCGTCATTCTGACCTTCATCAGCTACATCATGGGAATAGTTATAGCGAAGCAGTCTCCGGTGGACATGGTTTTGTACTGGTACAAAGGTTTCTGGACCCTCCTTACATTTGCGATGCAGATGGTTTTGATTTTAGTTACTGGCTACGCTTTAGCCTACCATCCAGCTGTGCACAAAATGCTCGTCAAGCTTGCTTCGCTTCCCAAAAATGGAAAGCAAGCTGCAGCCCTTGTAGCTTTCTTCGCAATGATCTTCTCTTGGATAAACTGGGGACTCGGGTTGATAGTTGGAGCTCTGCTGGCGAGAGAAGTGGGTAGGCAGGCATATTTTAGGGGGATTCCTGTTCATTATCCAGCAATAGTTACCGCAGGCTACACGGGACTTGGGATGATCTGGCACTGGGGGCTGTCAGCTTCGGCTCCCCTACTTTCGGCAACGGAAGGTCACTTCCTTCAGGATTTAATCGGCATCGTTCCAACGAGTGAAACTATATTCTCCGGCTACTCCCTCGCTCTGAGTCTTCTGTCCATTGTGTTCGTTGTCGGGGTTATGTATGCGATTTCCCCTTCAGATCCGAAGGCATGCAGAGGAATAGAGCAATACGCCCCTCACTTACTTGAGGAGGAGAGAAAGGAGGAGAAAGTGGAATTTAAAACGTTAGCCGATAAAATAGAGAACAGCGTGATAATCGGCATTTTGCTGGCTTTAATGGGCATATTTTACATCTTTCACCACTTCGGCGTTCAGAAAAAGGGGCTCGATCTGAACATAGTTAACTTCACCTTCCTCTTCGTCGGTCTTCTGTTATACTTACGACCAATTCGCTACCTGAAAGCATTCTACTCAGCAGTTCCTTCAGCAGCGGGCATCGTTTTACAGTTTCCGTTTTACGCAGGTATAATGGGAATGATAAAATTCTCCGGACTCGGAAAAATAATGGCAAACTGGCTCATAGGAATCTCAACTCCTACAACTTTTCCAGTGGTTGCGTGGCTTGTGGCTGGACTCGTCAACCTCTTCGTTCCCTCTGGGGGTGGAGAGTGGGCTGTTATAGGTGAAACTATCTCAAGAGCTGCAATGGAGCTTGGAGTTCCGATAGGTAAAGCCATAATAGCTTACGGAGCCGGAGACCAGTGGACGAACCTTTTCCAGCCGTTCTGGGCGATTCCTCTTCTTGGAATCTGCGCCGTTAGAGCAAGAGATGTCTTCGGCTACTGCATAACTCTGATGCTGTTTGCTGCAGTATTCTACGCCTTAGCTCTAACCTTCATACCCTACTGAACACTTTTTCATTTTTATTTCCAAACGTATTTATTCGCTCAAGTCAACAATTTTTCATGCTTGAGAGGTTGTTCGTTGAGGTAGATGGCATTAGAATTTCAATTCTGAAGGGTAAGGAGAGAGACGTTTTTTACGTTCACAGCTCCGGGAGTGATGCTTTGCAATGGGAAAAGCAACTTGAAGAGGTCGGAGGATACGCTATCGATTTACCAAACCATGGAAAGAGCGAGAAAGTTGAAGTCAAATCCGTGGATGATTACGCTTACTATGTTGGTGAGGCCGTAAAAAAGACCATGAAAAAGGCAGTTTTAGTCGGTCACAGTTTGGGTGGAGCTGTTGTGCAAAAGGTTTACCTTAATAACCCAGAAGTCTGCAAAGGCTTAGTTCTCGTCGGGACGGGAGCGAGATTGAGGGTTCTTCCCGACATCCTTGAGGGATTGAAGAAAAATCCGGAAAAGGCTGTTGAACTTATTCTTGAAATGGGATTCGCTGAAAAGGGAGAAGAATACGAGAAAAAGAAGAGGGAGTTTCTTGAAAGAACCGAGGTTCTTCACCTCGACCTGTCTCTGTGCGACAAGTTCGATTTGCTTGAAGATTACAAAAACGGGAAGATAAAAATTAACGTACCGACGTTGATCGTTGTCGGAGAAAAGGACAGACTAACTCCAGTTAAGTACGCTGAATTCTTTCACAAACATATACCAAATTCGAAGCTTGTTGTGATAAAAGGAGCGAGCCACATGGTCATGATAGAAAAGCCCGAAGAGTTCAACAAAGCTCTTGAGGAGTTTTTAAAAGAAGTGAGCAGAGAGAAGAGAAGATGATCCGCTCCAACCTTCAAACACCTTTCGATGAATTCAGCATCGCTTTAGCTAATTTCAGCTTGTTTAAACAGAAAGCGAAGATTTTTCTGCTCCAAATCTACCAACACCTTTGCCAACTACGCAGAGCTTCGACGTTTGTAACATGAAAACAAAAAGGTGTCAAACGTGGAAAGAAACGAGGGCTTAATGGATAGAATCGCAAGGTTGATCGTAGGAGCTTTTTTGCTGATAGCCGGAGCAACAAACTACCTTCCGCACGGAATGTTACTCGTCGTCTTGGGGATCGCTCTGATGTTTACCGGAGTTACTGGTTTCTGTCTTCTTTACAAAATTTTAGGGATAAAAACGTGCAGAAACGAGTGTTAAAAAATTTAGAAGAGTTCGTTTAAGTAAATGAGGTGCTTTCCAAGCTTTCCACCGTAGTTTCCTGCAGTTATTTTTACAACTCCCGGAATCTTCGTAGCAGCTTCGATTCCAACTTTCATAGCCTCTTTCACAGCATCAACGCTAATTCCGTTTATGACGATCTCGTATACCGCCTTAACTCCCTCCGGAATCTGCGTATCCGGAACTTGCTCCCTTATACTTGGTGCGAATTTTTCGTTCGTTGAAGCTTTCAGGAACTTGTACTTGTTCGCTCCAACTTTTGATCCAGATGCTACAATTCCTCCGGGGAAGGGAGTTATAACTCCCTCAACCTCAAAAATGGCATCTACCGCAGCTTTTGCAGCAGCCAAAGCTGAAGGCTGAGTTTCGCCGAAGATGAAGAAGTTACCTCCGGCAATTCCGTTCACGTAGCCAATCTCGTTCTCGATCAAAAAGTCTCCTTCCATCATCGGTACAGCCCACATTTTTCTGCCGTAGAGGTCTACCTGCTTCTCGTAGCCGTCTCCGAAGAAGCGGAGTTTGTTGCCAGTGTCAAACTTCTCCTCAGCATCTGGCAATCCGTTGAAGACAGCTGTTGTGGGAGCCGTCAACACGCACTGCCCGAGCCTCGCCAATAGTTGCTCTTCCAAACCTTTCTTGCTCATGTGGCAGATTTGGATGTAGTACCCCGGTCTTCCGTCTGGAGTTTCGCTCGGCAAAGCTTTCTTCTCAATTCCCGCCTCAGCCGGGCACATTATTACCGAAGTTCCGAAGCCCGTTGCTTCATTAGCAGCTACGTAAGCCCAGTAGTAGTCGTAGGCAGTTATCAAAACCCTCGCAACCTTTATGTCAAAAGCCTCCGCATACGTCTCTTCCACTTCAACACCATTCACTTTCATTTAAAACCACCCGAAAAAAGTTGGTTTGAAAGGATATTAAATTTTTGAAATTTTATCACACATCCTGAAGCTTTCCACTCAGAAAATCGTCGTACGCTTTCAAATCAAGCAAACCGTGTCCGCTAAATCCAAACAGGATGACCTTCTCCTCGTTCTCCTCCCTCGCTTTGATGGCTTCGTCGATTACAACCCTTATTGCATGGTTGGTTTCAGGAGCAGGAACTATTCCCTCCGTTCTCGCAAATATCAATCCAGCCTCGAAGGTGGGAATTTGCTTGACGGCTCTCGCTTCAACCAATCCGTTTTTAACGAGAATGCACAAGGTAGGAGCGTCTCCGTGATATCTCAACCCTCCAGCGTGAATCGGCGGAGGTATAAACTCGTGTCCGAGGGTGTACATCTTCAGCAAAGGTGTCAGTCCAGCTGTATCTCCAAAGTCGTATCTGTATTCCCCCTTCGTTAAAGTCGGGCATGCAGCTGGCTCTACGGCTATTATCTTCATCCCTCTCCTCTCAACATTTTTCACAAAAGGATAGCTTAGCCCGGCAAAGTTGCTTCCTCCTCCAACGCAGCCAACTATTATATCTGGCTCCTCACCTATGCTTTCAAGCTGCTTTTTCGCTTCAAGCCCGATTATCGTCTGGTGGAGAAGAACATGGTTTAAAACACTCCCGAGACTGTACTTCGTGTCCTCATGCTTTGCAGCGTCCTCAATTGCCTCACTTATAGCGATTCCCAAACTTCCCGGGTTGTCCGGATCTCTCTCAAGTACTTTCCTTCCGCTCTCCGTTCTGTCGCTTGGAGAAGGAATTACCTCTCCTCCCCAAGTCTCCATCAGAATTCTCCTGTAGGGTTTTTGATGGTAGCTGACCTTAACCATGTAAACCGTACACTTCAGATCGAATAGCTTAGTGGCAAAGCACAAAGCAGAACCC
>WAQS01000212.1 GCA_015520115.1 Ferroglobus sp. | reverse complement strand
GGGTCGGTATAGCACCATCAATTATTGATTTAAAGGATCTAACAAGAGGACAATCTGCAGAAACTCTCATAACGATATACAATAACCAAAACGAAAAGCAGATATTTTACCCCAACGCCGAAAAGTACAACGACTGGATTACGATATTAGATAACGAAGGGAGAGTAATTGATAGAATAGACGTTCCTGCAAATTCCTCAAAGAGTTTCGTCGTAAGAGTAAAAGTCCCCAATGACGCTGCAAACGGAAAATACGAAATCCCATTATATTTTGAAACAAAAGCTCCCGGAGAGGGGACTGGCATTGGAACGAGGTCACCATTGAAGATAAAGCTTGAAGTTGTAGGAGAACAGAGGGTAAGCGTAAAAGTATTGTCGTATGAAGTACAAGACACTGAAAAAGGGGTTCCAGCGAAGTTTTCCGTAAGCATACTAAACGATGGTAATGTTGTAGCGGTACCAGTTTTTAAGGTCGCCGTTATCGACGAAAACATCATTTTTGAGGAGAGCAAAAGTATTGAGCTATCTCCAAGGGAGGTTAAAACTTTGAAGATCAGCTGGGACACTTCAAAAGCTGAGGAGAAGAAATATCAGGCAAAATTGCAAGTGTTGGTCGAAAACGTAAGCGTATTTGAGAAGGTGGTAGAATTTAACGTCTTTGAAAAAGGCACACTAACGGCATCTCTCCAAGTGATAAATGCATCGATGAGCAAACCCGTTGTTGGTAAACAGACAAAAATAGACATTAAAGTAAAGAACACAGGATATATCGACTACGAAACGAAGCTGAAAGTCGAGATTTATAGAGGAGAAGATTTCGTAGGAGTTGTTCAAAGTGATCCCCTATGGCTCGAAACAGGTAAAATTGGCGAGTTAACAGCCTACTTCATTTTTGAAGAAAAAGGAAACTATACCTTAAAACCTTCGGTAATATACGCTGGAAAAATAGCCGTCCTCAGCCCCATATCGGTGAAAGTTGGAGAAAAAAGCTCCGAAGTTAACAAGTCTCCAGGATTTTCATTCTACTTAGCCCTCCTTCTGCTGTTCATAGTTGCCGCTGCAAAGTTAACGAAACGTTAACGTTTTTTAATTTCTTTTTTCTAATTTCTATTTTGAAATTAACTATGTAGGAGATCTGTCCTTTTTCTGTTAAGCAAAAAAAGGAGGTGAAAAAGTATGAAAAAATTGGCTATAGGCGTTTTGGTATTTGTGGCTTTGCTGTTGCCAGCGAACGCAATAGCAGCCACAGGAGATCAAATTTCCGTGAGCGTTGTGGCACACACAGATGCTTTGGGAATGCCACCCTGGATAAAAGCGAAATGGGAGCTTTGGGAGGATCCATCTACTAACGAATTAACTGATGTTGATCCCACAAAGCCCGGAACGCAAGGAGACATCGTGCCTGGAGGGGATACGTATTTCTATGCGTTTATTGTTGTGAGTGACCCGAACGGTATTTCCGATCTTAGCAACGGAAACGTGTACGTTGACGTGTATCACCCAACCTGCGGATGGGGTGATGGAACTTTCAAGTATCAGGTGCATGCTGTAAATATAACACCACCCCTCGACAGCTTTGGAGTCCCGATGATGGATGTGCCTGTGTTCAAAGGCTACACAGTTAAGGAATTAATCGACATGGCGGTTGCAGCTGGATACTTCAACAGAACGGTAGCAGATGAGTTGATTCATGAAATATCTCAAGCTGAAGCTAAGATTTACGTTGCAGAGCTTGTAATCTCCTATCACCAGCCCTACGGATGGTACAGAGTTGAGGCTTGGGCTACAGACAATAACGGAGCTACATCTGAAAAGTTCACGAACTTCTTCGAAGTTAGACCAATGCTTGCGTGGGCTACGGACTTCGATTCAGTAGAATTCAACAACGTGAAAGTTGGAGCTAAGGCTGTTGTCGGTGGAGACTTTGACATGAGCACACCGAACAAGCCTACAGTAAGAAACCTCGGTAACACACCGATCAAGCTTTCAGCTATGGCAAGCGAAGTCGTGAGCTCAACCAATCCGCCAAAGACGTTTGACGGAGTCTTTGACATGAGGTTCCTCGACCAAGTTATCGATCCGATACCCTCTACGGAATGGGCTACGTTCATGAATACGCTACCACCTTGCAACACGACGAAGATAGACTTTAGTTTCATGCTACCGCTCGGAGCACCAGCTGCAGACTACACTGGAACCATATATCTGCTGTTTGAACCAGTTATAGACTACTGCGAGACTCCAACACCGATTACGGATCCGCCTCAGCTAACAAGTCCGTAATTTGTGAAAAACCCTCCACTTAATTTTTTATTTTTTTAATTGGTTTTACTGAATATTGTTCAGTAATTATAAAATTATTTTAAATATCACAAAATCACATTAAAAATTGGGTGTTCTTTATGGAAGACCTGACGGGACTTGTGTCAAACAAAAGAAGAAGACTTCTCCTAAAATATCTCATCGAGAATGACGATTCCGCAGATCTCGAAGACGTTATAAAGTACATTTGCAGAGTGGAAGGAGATCCAGAATGTAGGAACAGAAAAAGCGTTTACATTAGTCTCAAGCAAACGCATATACCTAAGCTCGAAAAAGCGAATATTATTGTCTACAACAGAAGAGAGAACAAGCTTATTTTAGAAGAGAGTATCAAAAAGGATGTAAAGATGTACATAGAATTCGTAGAAGGCGTGGACATCAGTTGGAGTAAATACTATTTCGGATTGTCCTTCGCAGCATTAATATTGAGCTTCATAACCATGAACAGCATTGGCTTGTTGATTTCTTCACTATTTTTGATAAGTTCGAGTATAAATATAGCCAAAGAGCGCAGAATTTTATAAAGTTAACAACAAATTAACTCGATTTATTGTGAAATTAACAAAGTACTGGTTATAACATAATTTTTTGGAAAATAATTCGGGGAGGTGAAGGATGTGTCCGGGAAAGTGTTCGGAACACTAATGCTTTTGACAGCATTAATACTGGCCGCAAAGATTGGAGCTGATTTCGCAAGTTATGAAGCAAAAAGAGATGTCAGAATAGCGGTAGTTGCTGACGATCAGGAGTTGATCGACCTCGAACCGAACTTACCCTACGCATATATAAGTGCAGATGATGGCAAACTCTACATAGACATCAGCACAAATAATCCAAATTACCAAGATGGTTTCGGTGAAGGTGTCAGTCCAGATTCAACCTACGCTTTCGATTGCATGTTTAAAGTTTCGAACAATCTGTGGGAGGAAGTGCCCATATCAGTGACTGTTAGTTCTGACAACTCAAAGGTGCTCGTGTATTCTGGTGAAGAAGAAGCGGGAAGTGAAACCACGTTTATTGTAGAAAGCGGCGACTCGGTGTGTGTCGGAATAGTTATATCTGCCGAAAGCTACAGCCCAGGCGATACGATACCGAGCGTACTCACAATCCACGCCGAAAAATCAACAGAGTGAGTTGAAAAGCAATGAATAAAATTATTCTACTAATATTTTTTTCTGTAATTTTAATGGTCGTCGGACTGAATGCCAATCTCAACGAATATCGGGTGGGTAGAGAGGTGCAGATATCAGTAGTTTCGGATGATCAGGCTTTGATTAAACTTATACCGATAAAGCCTTACGCCAAATTAGAGGATGGTAGGTTACTGATTGAATTCGGCAATTCTGCCTCCACAACCGGACTTAGCCCCGACTCGAAGTATGTCTTTGATAAGGTTTTTTGCATAGCCGTGAACAGCTGGGAGAGCAGAGAAGTTCTCCTAAAACTTTCCGTCATCGAAAATTACGGAATTGTAAAAATATACTCTCCGGACAGTTTGGTAAGCAAAAGCCCCGAAGATGCATCTTCCGAAATCATAATTCCTCTGAACGAAACCTCCTGCGTAGGTTTTGTTATAAACACGAAATCCGTAAAACTCGGAACTTACACTGCTAAGATCAAAATTTCAGCAACTGGCGGGTGAGATTATGAGAGTCTCGCTGATCGTAGTAATGTTGGCAACGATCCTCGTTACCATTGCGACGATTTCCAGCGAGAGGGGTGAATACGAAGCAATGCGAAAAATCTCGATTAGCGTTGTTCCGGAAGATGCGAGTCTTATAGAGATAATTCCGATCTCTCCGTATTCCTACTTTAATAACGACGGTGAATTACGTATTGAAATCAGCGAAAACAACCCAAATTTCCCAGGAAGTGGTAAAGGATTAGCGCCAGACACAATACACGCATTCGACTGTGTTTTTAAAATCAAAAACAACCTCTGGACGAATCAAACAGTAATTTTCACCATAGAGTCTTCAAGCGAGAGCTTGCTTCTATATTCTCCAAAAAGTTCAAACAACGACCAAAACCGCGCTACAAAAGTTCTCGTCTTTAAGCTGAGCTGGAAAGAAGAGGCATGCGTGGGAGTAGTGATAGATACAACCAATAAACTACCCGGAACGACGATAGAGGTGAAAATTTAGTGGGGTGGAATTTTGGCTGTTAAGGAGATCGTCATGGTTTTGCTAATGATTTTTGCCGTTTTCTCTGTAGTCGGAGCTATACTCGAAAGACCCGTGTTCTTATCATACATAACATCGAACAGCATGCAACCCACACTGAATAAGAACGATTTAATACTGCTAAATCCGTTTGCTCGTAATTACAACATCGGAGACATAATCGTTTTTCACAACGGGGAGAAGTGGATATGCCACAGAATATTTGCGAAAACTCAGGATGGTTTCTTGACTAAGGGTGACAACAACATAGTGACGGATCAGCTGGAAGGTGTTCCACCGGTTAAACACGAAAAAATAGCTGGAAAAGTTGTAACGATTAACGAAAAGCCGTTGAAAATTCCGGGTGTCGGAGATAAAATCGAACAAATTTCAAACGTTTTAATCGAAAACAAGTATTTTACACTGATATTTTTCTTGATCGTGGGTTTGAAAGACGTTTTTGCCATTAAAAGAAGAAGAAAAGCAAGATTCGTAAAAATAAGTTACCAGCAGCTTTACACGTTAGTTTCAGTTTTCGTCTTAATTACGTTTTCCATCACGCTATCAACGATGATATCGGAAGTGGACATTGAATACGGCACAACTCTTGCTGGAAGTGCAAAACCCGGATGGGTTTATCCCGGCGAAACTTTTTTGAGAGACGTGGAAATTCGAAATCCTACGGTATTCCCTCTCATCTATGCTGTAGTCGATAAAAGCGATAGAGCGGAGGTAAAAGATGTTTTTGTGCTTCTGCCAGGAGAAAAGAAGATAGTTTTTGTGAAAATAAACGCTCCAGAAGAGACAAGTATATTCTACGAAAGAATCTACGTGGCAAAGATCCTGCCAGTATTTCCCCTGTTTGCCATTAAAGCGCTTGTAGATCTGAGCGTTTATCTAATACTCATTGCCGAAATTGCACTCTTAGCAATACTACTCTACATAGGATACAAACTTACCGAAGTTAAAGAGAGATACAGAATCAGAGTTCCGCAGGTGATACAGTTATGAGAACTGCTTTTTTACTGATTCTCCTTGCATTACTCCTGATTTCTCCATTAAAAAGTGAGCTGGAAAAAAGTTCGTGTGTGGATTCCAAGAGGAATGTCAAAATAGAAGTTGTCGAGAGGGAGGAAGCACTAATCGCTCACGAGGTGAGAGAAACCATTGAACTAAGAGAGAGGCACTGGAGTGTTATTAAAATTGCAGAATTTAAGAATCTAATGAATAAAACGATCTCTATACGCGTCCTTGATGTTAAAGTTTTAAGCGGAAACGGCTTCAAGGTTATCGGTGGAAGCAAACTCGTTCTTGAGCCTCAATCCTCTTCGGAGTATTATCTTGGGTTTAAGGTAAATGCCCACGCAGAGGATGGGGAGATAATCGTAGAATTCCTGGCGTTGTGGGAAGATGGCTACGCTATCCTACCCACAGATCCGATAAAGATTAATATCGTTCATGAACATAAAAAAGATGAAAAAGACTGATAAAACCACATAACTATTTTCAGAAACTATCTTTCCTTACACTTATATATTTATAAGTACTTAATGTATATCAAGATGAAGAGAAAACTGATGGTAGACTTTACACTCTTTGCATTGCTCGTAACCCTTGTAATTTTTCTTGGAAGCATTTGGGAGGAGGGAAAGATAATTGAGGAAGAAATTGAAACTCTCAAGGTAATTAGCAAATTTTCACCTCATGCAAAGATTAAGTCGCCCACTGTTTTGTTCGGTAAAAAAGAGCTGATAGATGAAAGAGACCCGTTTTTCACAACGTTGATAGAGGATTTTTGGATCGATTACAATATTGAAACGTTTTGCGAGGATTGTACAGCCACTTACTCTGTCAAATCGTATCTTGAGCCCATTTCTTTGAAAGAATCGTCAAAATGGAGAAAAACCCTGCCGTACGAAACGACTGGGGTGGCTGAAAGAAATGAAAAAAAGCGAATTGATATAGAGCTAAATTTTGTGGAGGAGATAGGAGACAAAATTCAGAGTGAAACTGGGGTAATGTACACCGGAATGTACTTGGTTTTTCTCGCCAATATAGAAGTGGTTTCAAAGAAGGGATACAAAAGAATTTATCAGCACGAGGCGAGAATTAAGCTCGGAAATTCCCTGTTTTTCGAAAACCTGGAGTTCAGGAAAACAGAAAAAATTACGAAAAAAGTCGAAAAGGACAGGACAATAGAGTTCGGAAATTTCTCAATCAAGTCAAGCAAGCTGAAACTGCCTCTCTTCATCTCGATTGCATGCGTGGTAGTTGGTGTTGTTCTAAATGAGAGAGAGTCCATAAAAAAGCTGTTACTTTTGCTAAAGAAGAAAAAAGACGTAAAGAGTTTCAGAAGAAAATACAGCTCGCTGATTGTTGGAGTAAGCAGACTACCAAGCTATAGTGATATAATAATGCTGGATAGTCTCGAAGATCTCGGAAAGCTTGCCTATGAACTTGAAAGACCTATTTTTGAAACACACGACGTTTATTGCGTGTTACATGACGGTCATCTCTTTGCTGTTAGGAAAGAAGGTGTTGAATATGGTGAGAAAAAGAAGCAAGCTTGAAATAATTGTGGAAATTTTGAGAACGACATTATCTGGAACAAATAAGACGAGGATAGTCTATCAAACAAACTTAAATTTTAAGGTTGCCGAAAAGTATCTCACACAATTAGAGGAATTGGGATTGCTCAAAATAGAGGATATTGACGGAAAAAAGGTTTACAAAACAACTGAAGCCGGTGAGAAATTCTTAGAAAAATTCGAAAAGCTCAGAAAAATCTGATCGAAAAAGAGATAAAGTTGTAAAACCCAGGAAAGTTAGAATGAGACCGATTGATCTTTCGGGGATAGGTACGAAATACGAGCTTGAAACGGAAAATGGAAATAAAATAGCGGTTTTCTTTTTGGAAACCGGGAGAGTACAGATATACATACTCGAAAAGGGCTGTGCAAAACCCTGCGTTATAGAATTGAGTCACTCCGAGGCGATAAAGCTCGGAAACATTCTTTCCGGAGCTATACTGCAAACGGAGAGAGAAGGCTTCGAAATATCGGCTATGGCAGATTTGAGGCTAAACATACACAAATACGTCGCTACAAAGAAAGTTTCCGGGAAATCCATAAAAGATCTTGCAATTAGAAAGAGGACTGGTGTTACAGTAATAGCGGTCTCAAGGGAAGGGAAGACTACCGTAAACCCCACGCCCGATTTCGTGATAAGAGAGGGAGACGTTTTACTTGTTATAGGCGAAAGCGAACAGGTTAAAAAGTTCGAAAGGGAAATCTTAGGGATCTGAATGGAAATAGCGGTAGCTGCCTTTATATGCTCCGTTTTAGCTCTGCTCTCAAGGAGATATCTGATACCCTCGATTCCTCTATACATCGTAGCCGGATTAATTCTGGGAAAATCCGGGTTCGGAATTTTTGAGGTTGATGAGGTTGTTGAGTTCATCACAAAAGTTGGAATACTCTTCCTTCTCTTCTACATAGGTCTCCACATAAACTTCGAAAAGCTCTCGAAGAACGTTTTCATCAGCGGTATCTTCGACTTAGTTACAAATTTCTCGTTAGCGTTTATCGTATCGATTTCACTCGGATTTTCCTACTACGAATCTTTTATTCTCGCCTCAGCGATATACATCAGCAGCTCCGCCATTGTTCTTCACTCTTTGATAGAATTCAGAAAGCTGATTTTCAAGGAAGCTGAAACTATAGTCTGGTTAATGGTTTTCGAGGATATAATTTTAGTACTCATCTTGATATTCAGCTCAGCCGAAGTCAATCAGCTCCCGTTTTTCTTGGCGAAAATTTCAGCTTTTACTCTCGCCATATATTTGCTTTACAAGGTTTCCCACAACTTCAAACCCCTCTTTTCTCGGGAAGATGAGGTTCCTCTCCTGATTTCGTTCTCGATTGCAACCGCTTCAATAACATTTTCAGAGATTCTCGGAATTCCAGAAGGTTTCGTGGCTATAATGCTCGGAGCTGCTCTTTCTGGAATAAGAGAGATAGAGAGGTTCGTTACTCCCTTTAAAGACGTTTTTATAGTGCTCTTCTTTTTCTTCTTCGGAGCGAGCGTTGAGGTAAAGGCGGTAAATTTGACGGCTGCGATCGTTTTTATTTTAATAGCGGTGATGGGGAAGATAATTTCCGGGATATTAATCGGCATCTCATCTCACAAGTCGGTAAGATCCGGACTGGAAATCGGTTTCGATACGATAGCGAGAGGGGAATTCTCAATTTTCTTAGCTTACGCTTACGGAAGTGGCGAAATGATGAGCACCATCGCTTTGGTAGTCCTCGTAACGTCGATATTCGGAGCATTTATGGCCAAGCACTCTTACGAGATAATATCGAAGCTTGAGAGGAGCGTTAAGCTTATAACTTCACAGCGTTAAAGAAAAGTGTATGCCGATGGAAATCAAAGCTAAAGCCGGAGAAAGGTGTTTCGTCTGCGGCAAGATAATAAGAGAGGCTGTGATAGTTAAAACCTGCTGCAACAACAAACCAAGAAGCTTTTGTAGCCAAGCGTGCTACCAGAAGTGGAAAGCCGAATGGATGAGAAGGCAGGAGCAGATAGGAAGGGAAAGGAGAGTACTCCTTTGAAACTGATAATGACAAAGAATGTTTACGACTTTTTAAACTCGGTGAAGCCAAAAGGAAAGGAAGAGGAGAGATGCGGACTTCTTGTCGGAAGGAAGAAGGAAAATTTCTTTGCCGACGAAATTTTCGAGATTAGGAATGTAAAAGCTTCTGTTAGCGAGTTTGAACTCGATCCGGCTGAAAGTTTAAAAGTTTTCGAGTATGCGGAGAGAAAAGAAAAAGAAGTGATTGGAGTTTGGCACACTCATCCATTTTGGAAAGCCTATCCCTCAGCCAAGGATCTTGCCGGAATGAAACTCTTTCCCGGGGTTTGGGTGATCGTATCGAGGGATGAGATGAAGGCTTTCGTTCTTGAGGATGATATCAACGAGATCGAAATTGTAGTAAAATTTTAATTCTTCGAACAAACTTTTCAACCCATGGGTAAAACGATATCCGAGAAGATTTTCAGTGAAAAAAGCGGAAAAGATGTTAAAGCCGGAGATTTCGTTTTAGCCAATGTAGATGTTGCGATGATTCACGATATAACCGGGCCGTTGGCGATAAAAGCTTTTAAAGAGATTGCTGGAGAAAATGCCAAAGTCTGGGATCCTAAAAAGATCGTTATAGCCTTCGATCATCAGGCTCCAGCTGATAGTGTAGCTGCTGCGGAAAATCATAAAATGCTGAGGAAATTTGCCGAAGAGCAAGGAATTCTCCTTTACGATGTCGGAGAGGGAATAGCTCACCAGATTATGGTTGAGAAGGGGCATGTTCTTCCGGGGATGCTTGCAGTGGGTGCTGATTCGCACACATGCATGTACGGAGCTGTTGGAGCTTTCGCTACCGGAATAGGCTCCACAGATATGGGAGCTGTCTTTGCCTTGGGGAAGCTCTGGTTTAAGGTTCCCGAAACAATAAAATTCGAGATAAACGGTAAGCTGCCAAGGAGAGTTTACAGCAAGGATATAATTCTGAAGATTATCGGGATTGTCGGAGCGAACGGAGCAAACTACAAAGCCTGCGAATTCGTTGGAGATACGATAGAGAAGATGGAGATGTCGGAAAGACTGACGATGACGAACATGGCGATAGAAATGGGAGGGAAAACTGGGATTATCCCTCCAGACAAGGTTACGAAAGATTATCTAAAGAGCATAGGCGTTGACTACGAAATTCCGGAGTGGCTATACAGCGATGAGGATGCCTACTGGAAGGAGATAAATCTTGATGTCAGCAATTTGGAGCCGCAAGTGGCTTGTCCTCACAGCGTCGATAACGTTAAGCCGGTGAGCGAGGTGGAAGGAGTTAAAGTTGATCAGATTTTCATAGGCTCCTGCACGAACGGAAGGTACGAAGATTTGAAGATCGCCGCGGAGATTCTCGAAGGAGAGAAAATAGCTGAAGGGGTTAGGGTGATAGTCATTCCAGCTTCAAGGAGCCATTATAAGAGGGCGTTAAAAGAGGGATTGATAGACAT
>WAQS01000211.1 GCA_015520115.1 Ferroglobus sp. | reverse complement strand
TCCCCGTATTTGAGCTTTTCAAGCTCTATTAAGTGCAAGTTCTCCCCACAACTTCTGGCAATTTTAACAGCCAGAAATCCGTTGCTTCCTGGAATGATCATTAGCTCAAACAAACCTCATTTCTGAATATTACCTTTTCGCATAAACCTTCGTCCCTTCGAAAGAGAAAACAAGCTCAAAGCAGCTGAAATTCTCTCTCAGTCGGTACATTTCTCTCTCAAATTTTCCAACGACGATGTAACTTGCGTTGTACTTCTCCGCTATGCTTTTAGCTAAAGAACAGTTCCCGTACTCGTAAACCTTTCTAACGTCCTCTATCCTCTCAGCCAACTCTAAGCCATTTTTCCTCCACTGCACTTCATGACACTGCCAAGCCACAACGGTTTGCTTGCCGGAAACAGCAGCGATTCTTCCTCCAAGCGTGTAACAGTCTCCAGCAGCTTCAATTATAACACTTCCCTCTTTTCCTCTAAGCCACATCGCTGCTTCGTAATCTCCCCTACTGTAATCCCTAAGGAATTTCGTTGCATCGAGCGTTAGTTCAGCCTTGTAATGCCTCACAGGAGTCGCTACAACCGGATATATCAGCATTAAAGCAACTAAAGCTAAGGCTAACGCCTTCTTCCTTTCGTAAATCCTTACTAAGGAAATTCCAGCCGGAACGCTTAGCAAAACCCACGAGAGAATGTAGAATTTAAAGTAGGTGTTCATCCTCGTGTCTATAGCAAAGAATTCGCAAGAAGCTATGAAAAGGGTAGCCACCAGAACAAGGTAGGAAACGAAATCTCTTCTCATCAGCGAGTATATTGCAAGGGGAATCAGTAAAAAGATTGGTGAAACTATAGCAAGAATAAGAGCTATTAAAAAGTGCGGAGCCTTCTCGATCTCCTCTCTGAAGTAGACGTAAGTGAGAAGTAGGATGAAACCCCAGAACATTAGAAATTCCTTGAAATTCGATCTCTCTGCTGTGAAGAAAAAGCCGGCTTTAACGTTCATGGTCGATGCGTAGGCTGCTACTATTAGCAAACCGAGGGTGAAGTAGAGGTAGGAGATCCCCCTCCTCTTTAGAACGACGAGCAAGGATAAGAGTAAAAACGCTGGAAAGTCCCAAGAATTGGTTGCGTAGCTCACGAAGAGTAAGATCGGAAGTAGAAAAGCGAATCTACCTTCTTTGTAAATGTAGTAGAGAATAGCCAAAAACAAAATTTTTACCGGAATTGCTATGACGTGAGCATGCAGATCGGCGTGAATGAAGCTGAAATAGGGAAACTCAGTTATGACGAATCTATAAGTTTCATCCGGAATAATTCTCGTTGAGTTCCAGTAGTAGAGAAAGCCCGGAAGTTTGCCGTTGAAAATGTTCCGAAAGAACTCGTAAACGGAGTGAGGATTCCCGGAAATTAGTGGAACTAAAGCTAAAATTCTCTTATTCACATCGAATTCCCTGAAAAATCCGAAGAGGATGGAGAGAGTGTAAGCGGGAATTGACGCCATCGCTATGTTGAAACCGTAATCCGGAGTGGTGAGAGCGATTTTAGTCACTACGGCAGCTACAACGTATCCAAAGTAGTAGTAGAAGTCGAGCTTTCCTCCAGCAAAGAATGGATCCAAAGGAGGAAACCTTTCAGCGTAAAACGTTGAGCTTAAAAAGGCGAAGTCCATGAGCTTCTCAGCCCCTATTGCTTCCGGAACGAGAGAGCGAAGGAACAGGAAGAAAAAGTACGTTGAATAGAATACTGCATCGTTCTTCCACTCTATGATAAAGCCGCCCGAGTAAATTCTCAAGGCTATGGCAGAAACAACGATAAGAAAAGCTACAGCAAAGGCGAGATGAAAGCTCAAGAAAAAGGAGAGGAAGAAGGATATGAAAGAGATGAGTATCAGACTCAAAAATCTTGAGATGTAAACCGGCTTTCCGAGCTGATTGAAGTAGAGATTGGCTGCTGCAAAAATTAAAACTGATAAAATCGGATGGATCATTCTACCTCACCGAGAATTTGCAGAACGACTTTTCTCCTCCTCTTCCTCGTGTCGAAGTTTATCAGAACCACCTGCTGCCACGTTCCGAGCATCAGCTCTTTGTTCTTGAAAGGTATCACGACACTCGGACCTACTATCGAAGCTTTTACGTGGGAAGATCCGTTGTCGTCACCCCAAGTTTTGTGATGCTCGTAGGGGTAGTTGTAGGGGGCTATTTTCTCCATTATGGCTGGAAAGTCCTTTTTCAATCCCGGCTCGTACTCTATCGTAGTAATCGCTCCGGTCGAACCAACGGAAAAAACGAGAACTGCCCCGTCGTTAACTTTGCTTTCTTTCACGAACCTCTTTATCTCCTCGGTTAAATCGACCATGCCATCTCTTTCAACTTCGAACTCAAGAATTTTCATAGTTAAAAAGACGATCTTGAGATATTAACTTTTTCCTAAAGCAATGTCTACTGCTTCCTCAGGCGTTTTAGCTTCAATTAGTCCGGGCAATTTTACGGGGGTTTTTATTCCCACGACTCTCTTCCCTTCTTTTAAAGCTATAGCCATTTCCGAAATCGTTCCGTAACCTCCGCCGATGGCTATCAGAACATCGCTCGAATGAACGATTATCATGTTCCTCGCGTGTCCCATGTTCGTGGCTATAACAACGTCACAGTACCTATTCGCCTCCTCTTTGTTCTTCCCCGGAACGATTCCCACTACGAATCCACCCTTCTTCTTTGCACCTCTGCTCACAGCCTCCATGACTCCGTAAAGTCCTCCGTTTATAATCACGCATTTTCTCTCGGCAAGAAGCTCTCCAACCCTTTCAGCGATCTCGCAAACATCTTCGTAACAATCCCCACTTCCTATGACACCAACTTGCAGTGGCATAAAGAGAGTTCGAGCTTTTGCGTAAAAAATCAATGGTGGGGAAAATTTAAATATTATCCGCGAAATTTCCTTCCGTGAGGTCGATAGCTGCTTTAATACTAATAGCCGTCGGTGCATTTTTCGTACTTTTCAGCTTCCAGTCATCTCCGAGCGTGGAGTTTTACAGCTACGAAGAAGGGTTGAAAATAGCCTCCGAGAAGAACAAACCGATTCTTCTCATAGTTTCCTCCAACACCTGCGTTTACTGCACGATATTCAAAGAGGATTTTGAAAAGTACGATGATTTAAGGCTCGCTTTGAGTAAGTTCGTAATAGTAGAGGTGGATTACGTAAGAGAAAGAGAGCTCGCCAAAAAGTTCGGAGCAACCGGCACTCCGGAGTTTCACTTCCTCTACCCCAACGGGACACCGATAATGTACGAAGGAAAAAGGGTGGTCATGCTCGGGTACTCTTCTGAATACAGGCAAGACCTTATAAACCTTGCAAACTTTGCATACCAAATATATGAACGAAGCAAAGCTCAAAAAACTTGAAAAATTCATCTCAAGTTTCGAAAGAGTTATTGTGGCTTTCAGCGGAGGAGTTGACAGCTCAACTCTGGCTGGATTGGCTAACGAACTTACAGATGTTCTCGCTGTAACGATAATCTCTCCCACAACACCTTCAAGGGAGATAAGAGAGGCTGAAAGGATCGCAAAAGAGCTAAACCTTAAACACAGATTTTACAACCTCAACGAACTTGAGGATGAGAACTTCGTTAAGAATACGGAAGACAGATGTTACTTCTGCAAGAGGATGGTTTTGACTTCACTGAAAAAAATTGCCGAAGAGGAAGGATACGAAGCCGTTTTTGAGGGAACGAATGCAAGCGAATTGCAAGGACATAGACCGGGATACAGGGCGGTGGTAGAATTGGAGAACGTTTACAGTCCTTGGGCGATCTTCGGCTTTACGAAGGAGGAAATCAGGGAAATAGCAAAGATAAAGGGATACTCATTCTGGGACAAGCCGAGCGTAGCTTGTTTATCTTCGAGAATTCCATTCAACACTCCGATCGATGAAGTTTCCCTTAAAATGGTGGACGAAGCCGAAAATTACATAATAGAGATTGCCGGAGTTAGGCAGGTTAGGGTGAGGAAGATAGACGGTAGAGCTGTGATAGAAGTTGGCAAAGACGAGGTTGAAAAGCTTTTAAACAAAGAGATGGTTGAGAAAATAGTTCCCAAACTCAGATCCCTTGGATTTAAAGCCGTGCTACTCGACCTCGAAGGTTATCGCACTGGAAAGCTCAGTCAACGATAAGGTTTATTAATTGAGAGAAAAACTTGCCTGAGAGGTGTTGAAATGGCAAGGAAGAGGAGAGCGAGAGTTAAGGATAAGTGGGCATCAAAGAAGTGGTTCACTCTAATCGCTCCTGAGTATTTCGGATATGCAGAAGTAGGCTACACTCCGGCTGATAGCGAAGAGAAAGTTATAGGAAGGACGGTAGAGATCACTTTAGCCGAACTCACCAACGACTACTCGAACCAGAATCCCTACAAGAAGTTGAAGTTCAAGGTTTACAAGGTCGCTGGAGAGAACGCCTACACGAAATTCCACGAGTTCGAGTTGATGAGAGACTACCTCAACAGTTTAACAAGGAGGAGGACGAGCAAGATAGAGGACATCGTTGACGTAACCACCGCCGACGGATACAAGCTGAGAGTAAAGAGCGTTGCTTTTACCGTTAAGAGATGCCAAAGCTCACAAAAGAGGGCGATAAGGAAGGTTATGAGAGAGATCGTTACTAATGCTGCAAGCAAAGAAAAATTCGTCCAGTTCTTGCAAGAAGCCGTCCTCGGAAAGATTCCAGCTGAAATCTACAAGAACGCAAAGAAGATCTATCCGCTGAGGAGAGTGGAGATTAGAAAGATAGAACTACTCTCCGAGCCGAAAATTGTTGAAGAGAAGGTTGCCGAAGCTGTAGCTCAATGATTTTACTGTATTTTTTACTTCTTTCAGTGATGGTTTTCTGGGCAGGCAGCTTTATCTTTATCAAACTTGCAATTTCCGACATAAATCCCGCTTCTTTAACTCTTTACCGCTTTTCTCTTGCTACAATTTTCCTCGTTCCCTTTGTTAAAAAGATGTTGGATTTCAAGGATACCTTCAGATTTATCGTTCTTGGCGTAAGCGGAGTTTCCCTACTCTACATTTTGCAGTTCTCGGCTCTATACTACACGACACCCACAAACGCTTCGATCCTCATAAACACCTCCGTTCTGTTTATAGCTGCGATGTCAAGGGAAAAACTTTCTCCTAAGCAAAAAGCGGGAATAATCCTGTCCTTTCTCGGCATAGTTCTCATACTTTTCAAAAGGGATTTCGCTCTATCATTAATCGGCGATTTGATGGTTATAGGAAACGGAATTTTGTGGGCTATCTACACAGTTTACGCAAAACAGCTCTTCGAGAAATATTCGAGCTTTGAGATAGTCTTTTACTCCTTCCTTTTCGGGATAATCACTCTCGCTCCCTTCTTTTCCATTTTTCCCTTAGAAATACCGAACAAAACACTTACGTGGATTTCCGTTGTTTACTTAGCAATCCTCTGCTCGGTTGTGGGCTACGTTGTGTGGTACTACTGTGTTGAAAAGATAGGTGCAGCGAGAACTTCAGTTTTCGTTTACCTAATCCCCCTCTTTACTGCCGTAATGTCCTACTTCGTTTTCTCAGAGGAATTTACCGCAAGGAAAATCTTCGGTGGATTTCTGACAATCTTGGGAATTTACTTAGTCGAGAGGGGAAGATAACAGTTTTATTCTTCAAAGCCTACGGAAAAACATGTTCCTGAAAAAGGTCGAGAAATACAGGCTCTTCAACCCGATGGAGGGAAAAGAAGAAGAGGTAGAAGTGGAAATTCGCTTCGATCCTTTGACGGGAAAGCCTTCGAGGATAGTGAAGAAACCTTTGCCTTTTACTAAGGGAAGCTTCGAAGAGGATTTGAAAAAACCCTGCCCCTTCTGCGAGGACGTTGTTGAAAAAGTTGCTGCGAGGGATGTAGAAGTTCTCGGCAAAAATCTAAAAAGAAAAGGGAATTCGATCCTTTTCGCCAACATCTCCCCTTATGCGAGGTACTCTCTTGTAATAAGGATTTGCAAGGAGCACTACTTAAACCTTGGGGAATTCAAAGCTGAAGATTTCTACAACTCCTTCGCATTAGCCGTGGAATATTTAAAAGAGATTTCCGAGAAAATCGACTACGCCACAATTACGATGAATTACTTAAAGCCAGCCGGAAGTAGCGTTGTTCATCCGCACATCCAGCTCATCGCCTCAGAAGAATTAATGGACTACCAGAGCAGGATAATTAATTCGGCAAGATCCTTCTACAAAACCCACGGAAAGCAGTTCTGGGAGGTTTTATCAGAAAATAAAGAGTTCGAAGATTTAATTTTGAGCAGAAGCAAGTGGCTCTGGTTCGTTCCCTTCGCCCCTCGTGGTTTTGATCATGTAGCTGCTTACATCGACAAGCCTATTTTGGAGGTGAACGAAGAGGAGCTTAAAGAGCTCTGCGAAGGCATAGTAAAAATCTTGAAGTTTTACTCATCAGAGTACAACTCCTTCAACTTCGGAATTTTCGGAAGCTTGAAGAAGACACCCTACTTTGGAACGCTCTTCGATATAGTAGCGAGGACACCCTTCGACAAGTACTACTGGTGCGACGTTTTTGCGATAACGAAGATCTACGATGAAGCCTACACAAACAAAGCTCCGGAAGAGACTGCTAAACAATTAAAAGGATTTTTCTGAGAATTTTTTCTATCTCTCTCCTAACATCTTCTCCTTTTCCAATTCCTTTGCAGTTTTTGTCGACGTAGACGAAAATCTTTCTCCCTTGAAACTCGAACTCTGCATCTTTCTCCCCCTTCTCCCTGAAAAAGAAGGGATACTTTTCGCAAGCCTTTGGTCTGATTTCGTATATTGCGCATTTCCCATTTTTTCTGAAAACGCACGTCCCATCTTTCTTTAAGTAAACTCCGAGTTTTCCTCTTGTAAAAACATCTCCGTAAACTTTGAGTCTTTCCTCCTCTTCGAAAGAAAGAGGCACATCATACTCTTTGCAGCAGTATCCGCAGTGAACGCACCTCCACTTTTTGACTGCTCTCCAAGGAATCAGCTCGAGCATGTTAATGCCAATTTCTAATAAAACAAGAAAATTTATAAGTTTTAAAGTTTAAGAAAAAATTGTTATGATGAAAATTTGGTGCGAAAAGTCGAAATTGTTTATAAATCCGGACTGCTGCGTGAAAATGCTCTGCAAGTATTACGTAGCCAACGGCGGAGTTTGCTTCTCCAAGCTTGTCGAAGTTCACGCGTTTGTCTAAAAAACCCCGTATATCTTCTCGCCGCAGTTGAAACATTTTCCTTCTCTAATGTTATTCTCCAAAACCCTGTAAGAGTACCTTTTTATCAAAAGTTTTCCGCACTTAGGGCAGAAAGTGTTCTCAAGCCTATGCCCCGGAACGTTGCCGATGTAGACGAATTTCACACCCTCTTTCCTTGCAATTTCGGCGGCTTTTTCAAGCTTTTCAATCCTCGTCGGGGGTTTGTCGAAAAGATAGGCTGGAAAGTACCTCGTGAAGTGTAAGGGAACTTCCTCTCCCACGAACCTTATGTGATTCTCAATGATCCATTCAAAATCTTCTTCCCTATCATTCACGTCAGTAATAACGAGATTCACGATTTCTAAGTGAATTCCGAGCTTTTTAGCTTCCTTAGCAGTTCTCCAAACGTACTTCGCTTTCCCTCCAATGAGTTTGTAAACTTCCTCGCAACCTTTAACATCCACGTTCATTCCGTCCAAACCAGCATCTCTAAGCATTTTCAAAGCTTTGGGAGTCATGTAGCCGTTGGAAACTATCGTCGTGTGCAAGCCTTTATTTTTGGCTAACGGAAAGAGATCAAGCAGATATTCGAAGAGCAAAGTGGGTTCGTTAAAACTTGCACAAACGCCGTTGCTTTTATTGTACGCCAACTCCACAAGCTTTTCTGGAGGAAAGTACTCATAGGTTTCTTTCGGTGGAGTTTTGGAAAGGTGCCAGTTTTGGCACCAAGGACAGTCAAGGTTGCAAGAATAAGTCGAGAAGGTCATCGAATAGTCTCCGGGTTTAAAGTGAAAGAAGGGTTTGATTTCCATTGGTCTGTTTTCGCATGCCGAGATGTTTCCGTAGGTTAGGGTGTAAAGCTTTCCTTCCTTGTAGACTCTCGTTCTGCAGTATCCGTAATCCCCTATCTTGCACAGTCTCCAGCAGACCAAGCATCTGGCGCAATCTCCAAAATTCTTGTAAAGCTTTGCCTCCCTCATCTCAACAAGTTAGGTGAATCGCTAAAACGACCCTTTTCCCCCTCTTTTTTAGCTCATTGAACTTTTCCACAGCTTTCGAGCTTTGCTCGATCAAAACTTTTATCCCTCTCTTCTCAAGGAGTTTCATTACTTCCTCATCAACTTTCACTCTTCCGTAAGCCCCAGTGCCGAAAATTATCACTTCAGCATCAATTTTATCCAACCACTCAAGGTCTTCTACGCAAATCCTATGTCCCTCTTTCCTCCACCAGTTTTCAACGATAATCTCATCTCCAACAACCACGTCACTCCTGTATTCCCTACCACCTACTACAATTCTTCCGAAGTCGTAGCTCTCCACGAGCATCAATAATTATTTGTCTCCGAATAAAAAGTTCTTTATTGAGCACTCCAAGAGATAAATCAATGATAGTCAAAATTTCGGTCGTTAGAGCTGATGAGAGCATAGTGGAAAAAGCCGTAGAGGAGCTTGAAAACATATATCCCTTTCTGGATTTCGAGATAATTGAGGAGAAATTGCCCATCGAGCGGGCATACGATAGCTTCAGAGACCAATACGTAGCAAGCAAAATTGTTAGGATGAGTGCAGACGGGAGTTTTAAAGTCGTCGTCACTTCGGTTGACCTCTACGAGAACCCTTTGAACTTCGTTTTCGGATTAGCCATTCCAGTTCTGAGAACAGCTGTGGTCTCATATTTCAGGCTTGTCGGAGAAAACCTGATTGTAAGGCTTGAAAAGGAGATAATGCACGAGTTGGGGCACCTTTTTGGGCTGGATCACTGCAACAACCACTGCGTCATGAGGTTTTCGAATTCTGTTTACGAGGTCGATCTCAAGCCGGTAAAGTTTTGCGAAAAATGCTACTCTTCACTTCTTCGCTTTCTCGAGAACTTCTCTTGAGATTTTTATTGCACAAAGATCTCCGCACATGCTGCAAGCTTCGCTCTTCGACTTCCTTCTTGAATGCACTTCCATGGCTTTTTCCGGATCTATGCTGAGCTCAAATTGCCTGTTCCAATCGAGGTTCTTCCTTGCGATGCTCATTTCGTAGTCTCGCTTTCTCGCCCTTTCTCTCTGCCCCTCCTTCACTAAATCTGCAGCATGAGCTGCTATTTTCGCAGCTATAACGCCTTCCCTAACATCTTCAACCGTTGGAAGAGAAAGGTGCTCTGAAGGAGTAACGTAACAGATGAAATCCGCTCCGTGCATGCCAGCCACAGCAGCTCCTATGGCGGCAGCTATGTGATCGTATCCGGCAGCAATATCCGTGACGAGGGGGCCAAGCAAATACAGAGGAGCGTTTTTCGTAACGAATTTCATCGCCCTTACGCTCGTTTCGATCTCATCTATCGGAACATGCCCCGGACCTTCAACCATAGCTTGAACTCCAGCTTCTCTGCATTTCTCCACAAGCTCTCCAAGAACTATAAACTCGGTGAACTTCGCTCTGTCACTTGCGTCAGCAATACACCCCGGACGAAAAGCGTCTCCAAGACTTATCGTAACGTCATATTCTCTGAGAATTTCGAGGAGGTAGTCGAAATCTTTGTAGTAGGGATTCTCCTCTCCAGTTGTTTCAATCCACTTTGCAATTATCGAACCTCCCCTGCTGACTATTCCCATGAGCCTATTACTCTTCTTCAACCTCTCCAAGCTCATCTTGCTGACTCCAGCGTGAATCGTCATGAAGTCGACTCCATCCTTAGCGTGTTTTTCCACAACTTTGAAGAAGTCGTCCTCGCTCAAATCCTCCACGTTCTTCTCCCTCACAGCCTGATATATCGGGACCGTGCCGAAGGGAACGTTAACAGCGTCCATTATCCTTCTCCTTATGTAATCAAGGTCTCCGCCGGTACTCAAATCCATGACTGCATCAGCACCATACCTAACTGCAACTCTCGCCTTTTCAACTTCCTCCTCTACGTTAACGTAATCGGCTGAAGTTCCAACGTTTGCGTTAACTTTCGTGGACATGAGCCTTCCTATAGCTTTAGCCTGAAACTCATCATCCCTCAGAACGTTTCTCGGAACTACAACTTCCCCTTTAGCGATGAGCTTGATGAGTAAATTTAAATCAACTCCCTCATTTTCCGCAACCTTCTCCAACCATTCGGGATGTTTGCCATTCCTTGTCATTTCAATCAGAGTTTCCATATTTTCGAGGTTGATGATAAACAATAAATAAATTCTTTGCCTTCTTGCCACATGATATACGAACTGCTGAAGAGGCATGAGGCAAACTTTTTCATCATGTATGCAAGCAGCAAAGATCCAAATTTTTATTACGCAGTTGGTATGAAACTTCCAGATCCCGCTTTTTACGCAGTAGGTGAAGACGGCACCGAAATGCTTGTCGTTCACGAAATGGAAAGGAGGAGAGCCGAAAGGGAGAGCAGAGTTAAAGAAATAGTCTCCTTATCAGACGTAGGATTCTACGAGAAGGTCAAAGAGCTTGGGGTTGAAAAAGCTCTTGCTGAGACTTACGCAGAGATTTTAAAAGAGCACAGAGCGAGAAAAATTCTCGTTCCTAAGGAGTTTCCAAGTTTCCTGTACAAGCACCTTTCAGAGCATTTTGAAATTGAGATTGTTTCGAATCCGTTTTCAAAACTGAGGAGCGTTAAAAAGTCGTGGGAGATTAAAGAAATAAAAAAAGCGAGCGAAATAGCTTTAAACGCCTTAAAATTCTTTCTCGAAATCGTAAAGAGGAAGAGAGAAATCGAAGAATTGCGAAAGAGAGTCGAACTTTTTGTTTACGAAAAAGGGGGGTTGGCTGAAGATACCATAATATCCTCTGGGAGAAGAAGCGCGGATCCCCACTTTGTGGGAGAAGGGATTGTAGAAAAGCACGTGATCTTCGATATTTTTCCGAAAGTTAGAGCCAGCGGCTATCATTCCGACTTTACGAGGACAGTAATTATCGAGAGAGATGAAGAGATCGTTGAAATGTTGAGGGCATGCATAGAAGCAAAGAACGAGGCTATTAAGATAATTAGAGAAGGAATCGAAGCGAAAGAGGTCCACGATAAGGTCTGCGACGTCTTGGAGGACTACGGTTACAAAACGATTAGGCAGAAGGCTAAGGAAGGATTCATTCACTCCACCGGGCACGGAGTAGGTTTGGAGGTGCACGAAGAGCCAAAAATATTTAATTCAGAAGATAAATTAAGGTCGGGGATGGTGTTCACAGTAGAGCCGGGGCTGTATTACGAAAGGATTGGAGGAGTTAGAGTCGAAGATTTGGTTCTCGTGAAAAAGAACGGATGCGAGGTTTTAACAAGATTTGACGATTACGTAGAGGTGGTACCTTGATCGAAAAGCACGAAAAGGCTGGAGAGGTTTTGAGGATCGTCAGAGAGGAAGTGAAAAAGAAAGTTAAACCGGGTGTAAAGCTTTTGGAGGTTGCAGAATTCGTTGAAAACAGAATAAGAGAACTCGGAGCTGAGCCAGCTTTTCCGTGTAACATCTCGATAAACTCCGATGCTGCCCACTGCACCCCGAAAAAGAATGACGAGAGAACTTTCAAGGAAGGAGACCTCGTGAAAATAGACATTGGTGCTCACGTGGATGGATTCATAGCCGACACAGCCTTCACGATCGACTTGGGAGACAACGAAGAGCTTGTAAGAGCTGCAGAAGAGGCGTTGAAGAGAGCCATAGAGGCTGTTGAAGCAGGAGTCTCAACGAGCGAGATCGGTAAAGTTATAGAAGAAACTGCCAGGGAGTTCGGATTTAAGCCAGTGATAAATTTAACTGGACACGGATTCCAGCCTTACGTCGCCCACGCTCCACCGACGATATACAACTACGGAATAGAGAAAGGAGTAAAGCTTGAAGAGGGGACGGTAATAGCTATCGAGCCTTTCGTAACCAACGGAGTTGGAAAAGTAGCCGAGAGAAGTGAAGTGGAGATATACTCCCTCCTAAAGCAAAAACCCGTGAGGGGGAGGATTGAGAGGGAAATTTTAAAGGAGGTCGAGAAGTACAGAACGCTTCCTTTTGCCAAAAGGTGGTTGACGAAGGCACCGGAAATAATTCTGGCTAAGCTCGTAAGAGAGAAGATTTTAAGGAGCTATCCAGTTTTGACGGAAATTTCAGGAGGACTGGTTTCTCAAGCTGAGCATACGGTAGTTGTGGAGGAGGGAGGAGCAAGAATTATAACGTAAATTTTTTAATTCCAGAAAATAAAACTACCGAACTGACGAAATTCGACCTTGGAATGGGGTAGTCTCCGTACCTAACAAGCATCTCTCCATTTATCTTCTCCACCCTCCTTATGCAGGTAAAAAGCCCCTCCATGCTTATCTCTTCGGGATTGCCGGAAAAAACTATCAGAGCTTTTTTTGCAGAGTCGATGTCCCCTCTCGCACTCAAATTTGTGAGGGATTCCTCAAGAAGGTCGACCATCCTCTTAGTTCTCTCCCCCCTCAACTCAGCTTCGCTCTTGAATATTTTCGAAAACCAGCTCAGCCTCCTTTTCGAGTAGCCGAGAATTGTGAAGCCTTCTCTCTCAAGGGAATTTAAAAAGTCGCTTGTGTCCACCACAACTTCTCCACTGGTTTTTTTCCTTGCATCAATCTCCCCGACGAGAGATAAGATGTTAAAGGAATCGATTATGAGATCTTCGTAGTTGTTTCTCTTTTCGAAGACGAAGAGGTAGTCGTAGATTCTCATGAGCATTCTCAAGCCTCTTCTAACCTTCTCTATCCTTTCCGGATTTGACAAGTCGGGAATTAAAGCTAAACAAAGCTTCGGCTCCTCCATGCTCCTCTCAAGCTCATCGAAAAGGGAAATCGAAGAAAAGAGGCTGAAGTCGTCGGTTAAATCCGCTATAACAAGAGAGGCTTCGTAAATCTCGTATCTCGACATTATGCTGTTTATCACGCTCCTCAAATCCGGAAGATCTTCTTTCCAGACAGTGTAAAATCTATTTTCCTGCGGTACGTTTCTCAATTTTTTAAGCTCTTCAAGCTCGTTGCTTATCGTGTAACATTTGAAAAGCTTGACCTTGTTAACCTCAGCTCCCCTCTTAGCAAAGATGTCGACGATGTTTGAAGCTTTACCAGCACCTATCGTCAGAAGCTTCATTTGATGGAAATTCAGCAAAAGAATAAATAAATGTGTCTGTGTCAAGAATATTTCAATGAGGAGTTTTCAGCTCATAGTGGTTTTACTCCTTACGCTCATCTGGGTTACGTCCATTCATGCGTACCTAACGTTACCAGAAAGAATTCCCATCCACTTTAACGCAAGCGGGAAAGCCGATGCTTACGGAGGGAAGATAACGTTTTTACTTCTTCCATTGTCGTTCAGTATTGCACCGATCATCTTACTTATAATCTCAAGCAAGAGACGGGAGGCTTTGAAAGGAGCTGCGTGGTGGATGAACTTGCCAGCGTTCTTTTTTAAGTTAAACTCTCTCCCAGAAAATGAAAGGGAACGCTTCGTTAACAGTTACTTCAATTCTATCGACGCTTTGAACGCTTTTTTAACCTTCTGCTTTTATTTGCTAACCTTAGGAATATACTTCGGATCAAAAGCTGGAGAGTTGCCTCGATGGTTTAATCTTGTTATCCTCATGCTATTGTTGAGTCCAATTCCCTTTTTAATTCGCATGAGAAATCTCTCGAAGGAATTCGAGAAAGCTTATAAACAGCTCGACCGAACATATGTTCGATGAGAGTAGATATA
>WAQS01000210.1 GCA_015520115.1 Ferroglobus sp. | reverse complement strand
TCAATTCTAATCACTTCAAAATCTATCATGATTTATTACCCTCCCACCCCTTCGTTTCCTGTGGAAAGTATCTTTTGCTAATACCCTTTGTCTCCTCTATTTAATTTCCAAGAATATTTCCGATTTTCAACAATACTCTGAAGAAAATCGACAATTTTGACTAATCAGACAAATTTTCTCGGATTTGCTTTCATAAGAAATTTTTCTTAAACGATCAGGAATTTAAACGCCGCATACGACATTGCAGTTAAAGCAAGAACATGCTTTAATCCACTCCCCACATTCATCTCCGCTATCGCTCCGGCGATAATTCCGGAGAGAGTCGAAACGAGCAAAATCGTCTTCATAAAAGTCTCTTTTATTAAATCCACGTCGAAGGTTGTTTGTATTCCCATAAAACTAACGCTCATTCCAGAGAACGTTACCAAAAATTTGGAAATAAGCAAATACGCTACAAACAGAAATACAACGACGGTTAAGTAAATTATCGCCACGTAGGGCATCAAATTCGATTTCAACCTCTTTCTAAAGCTTAATTCCGCTTCCACATACCTTGAAACCGTTATAAACGCATCTTTTATGCTCGTGCTGGTTTCAAGAGCTTTCACAGCAATAGGCACGGCTTTGGCAAAGATGTCGCTTTTTATTCTCACCACGAGCTTCGAAAGAGACTTCGTTATCGGTTCCCCCAACTCCACACTTCTGCTTATCCCTTCGAACTCCTTAGAGAGAACTCCCACTTCCGATTTCGCTACAAGCTTTATTCCTTCGAAAATAGAAACTCCCGACTCGTTGAGCATCGCCAACTCTTTAAAAAACTCAGGCAACATCTCCTCAGCCCTTCTCAGAATTTTGTTCTTTAATTCCACTATAAACGTGACGAGAAGTAACGCTAAGAAAATCAGGAGAACGTAATGCTCGCTCATTACAACTCCAAGCCTTTGCAGAAGCAATAGCGCTATTGCCGAGTAAAGTACAAGATGCACAACCACAATTCTCACATTCAGGAATACCAAACTCGTTCGGTAGGGATGCAAAATGAAGGAGACTATTTTTTTCAAGAGCTTTTTAATTCTGAGCACTTTGAACCTCCTTTCCTCCCCGCTAACGTTAACTTTAATTAAAGGAACTTCTTCAAAAACGTGCTTAATCGTTATTTTCGGTAGGGGAATTGCCGATCGCGCAAGGTATATTATGAAAGCAGTCGAAACTGGCAGAATTAAATAAATTAGATTCGAATAGCCCCACATGATCTCGCTCGAAACCATTTTGGAAACCACGAGCACGATTAGAAGCAGCAAAGGGAAGAGCATGAATATTGAGATGTAAATCTCAAATAAAATTTCCATAAAGCTCATAACCTCGCCAAAGACGATTTCCTTCTCCTCCTCATATTCTTCGGATTTCGATTTCAGATAAGTTGAAAATTTTCCACCTCCCTGTAAAACCAAAATCAGGCTGTCCAAAAATGCGGAGAGCTTTTCACTTGGAGTCGTGTCCCTAACCATTCTTAAACTCGTGAAAAAGTCTTGCTTAAATACATCGAAGTTCTTAACGATCTCTTTGAATTCGACACTCAACTCTCCAAAAAGATGTTCAAGCTTCGATATCTCCCTGAAAATATCTATTGGATTTAATCCTCCAACAGCCATTCCGTACATCATGTTTACCGCATGAGGCAAGTACAAATCGATCTCGCTCTTTCTCCTGTTTCTAACGTAGTAGGGGTAGGAGAGGACTAAATAGTTAGTCAACTTATACCCAAAAAAGCCGACAACTATTCCGAGAAGCCAGTAATACGTTTTAACTAAAGCTATAATTTTCTCTCCGTTAAGATAAAAGCCAAAATTTGGAATTTCAACGTTCACGACTTCTAAGGGGAAGTAGGAGGTCACTTTCGAAATTAAAAAATCAACGATGAAAGGTGGAATTGCTCTGAAAATTAAAATCCCGATTAGACTGCTGATTAGGAAAGATATCGCTCCGTAAAACTTAGCCGCAGCTACAAGTTCATAGACCGTTATCGGCAACCTCGCTTGAGTGAGAACTCTTTCTATTTCCTCGTATTTTCCCCTGTTTTCCAAATACTTCCTCGAATACCTCCTCCTAAGGAATCCGGGAGAGTACATCAAGTCGATCCCCTCAACTCCTCGAAAGCCAGTTCTGGATTTGAATAGTAAAGGGATATAAACTTTGAAACGTCTTTGTAGTACCTTATCCCCTTCTCTTTCATCAACTCAAGGAAAGCCTTCCTTTTCTCTATTTCCTCGAAAATTTCCCCCATGGTTAATCCAGAACTTTCGGCTATCTTTTCAAGAGTTTTCGGAACGGAAATTTCCGTAAATCTGTCAAGAGCTGGTTCCCAGCGGTAAATCGGATTAACTATTAATTCCTTCGTCGTCGGATCAAGTCCGATTATCTCAAGAATTTCTTTAGCTCTCCTCTTTTTCTCGTTTCTCTTCACCCAAAGACTTTGAACTATCACGGCATCGAGAAATTGAATTAACACTCTTGGAACGTTCAAAGGATCCTCTTCGAGTCTGTAAATCAGTTGATTCACATCTCCGGCGTGAAACGTCGCATAAGAAGCGTGACCAGTTGCCATAGCTTGGAAGAGAGTTTGAGCTTCCCTACCTCTAACTTCCCCTACAACGATATAATCCGGTCGTTGCCTTAAAGCTGCTTTTAGTAAATCGTACATATCTATTTCAGTTCCCTCAACACTTATTCTCGTAACCTCCGGAATCCAGTTATCGTGATAGAGTTGAATCTCCCTCGTATCTTCGATCGACACGACTTTACTGTCTGGAGGGATGAACATTAGCAAAGCGTTAAGAGTTGTTGTTTTCCCACTCGCCGTTTCGCCTATCACCATAAAATTTCTCTTGTTCTCCACCAAGAGCCAGAAGTAAGCAATTATCTTAGACGATAACGTTCCGAGATTTATAAGGTCTATCGGCGTAAAAGGGTCGCTTCTAAACTTTCTTATTGTAAATGTGCTTCCTCTTGTGGAAATTTCACTTCCGTAAGTAATTTGAATTCTACTTCCATCCGGTAAAGTAGCGTCGACAATAGGATTTGCGTAAGAAAGGTGCTTGTTAGCTTTTTGCGCAAGGGAGAGGACGTAGCTGTCGAGTTCCTCTTTCGAAAATGTGATGTTCGTCGGCATGTTTCCGTACTTCCTGTGATAAACGAAAACGGGAATGTCGTAACCGTCGCAACTTATATCCTCCACATTCTCATCGTTTAGGATTGGCTCAACCGCACCCACTCCTAAAAAGTCCCTTACGAAGTAGTAAAGCATCTTAACGTAAAGTTCATCCTCAACCTTAATAGAGTAGTCGTTCAAAACCCTTTTCAGAGTTTTAATCAGAGAATCGAATACGTTCTCCTCGTCGCTGTAGATCAGCTTTCTCCTAACGTCTTCGTAAATTACAAGAAGTAACTTTGCCTCTTCCTTCGATATCTGAGGTTCTATTAAGAAATATCGCTTCCTAAGGTTTCGAGTGTCCATTCTTATCTGAACTTTTACGAAATCCTCGACAATCCAGTATTCCTCAAGAATTTCCTCATTATCTCCCGGTAAAACCTCCTCCACTGCTAAGACGTCAAGTTCTCCTTTCAACTCCCTAAGAAGGGAGTAGTAGTGCTTTGCTGTTACGAACATCGATATTGAAATTTATCACTACCAGTAAAAAGTTATCGTTCCCTCGACAAAACTTGCCAATTCATTTCCGAAATCTGACATAACGACCTGCAAAAATTCTTGCTCAAAAATTTTTTGAAGGTCTTGTCGTTCAAAAGCACTCCGTGAATACATAGTAAGGAAGCTATGCTTTACCAATTTTATAGAGTACCGTCTGGATGCTTCTGACGAATTATTGTAATAGATCCGCAGTTTGATTGAGTTCTTGAGCATTTCCAAGCATTTCGAGATCTTGCTGTTTTTCCTGTAAATCTCGAATTATCGTTTCTTAGAGTTAAGACGGGTCGTTCTACGTGATTAGCTCTTTTTACGATTCTTCGCCTGAACCCCGTCAACTCAACCCCACCTCAGGTGACTGTAGTACCACAAAACAATTTGCAAAATAGATTTTCACGTTTTTAACTGGCTTTTTAGCTGTGATTGAGCAGAAGAAGAGCTTTATTCTTTGTTTAAAAGAGCTAAAAACTGCTTCGACCAAACTTCTCTTTCCGAAATTTCTCGTGCTCGAATTCTAAGAATTCTAAGCCAAAACTTTCAATAACTCTTCTCAGCCATGGTGCTTTATCTATGATGAACTTAGGCTCGTTCTCGCAGTAGTTGAGAACTTCTTTGATGAAAGGTCTTGCTGTTAAAGTAGTTTCTTGTTGTGTAAACTCCCATCAAAGTTAACTCGTTTCTTTCAATGCCTATAGCAG
>WAQS01000209.1 GCA_015520115.1 Ferroglobus sp. | reverse complement strand
TAGCTATGGAGTACGGCAACTTCTTCGCTCAGCTTGGATGTAACGTGAAGATTGTGGAGATGGCGGACAGAATTTTACCTAATGAAGAGCTTGAGATCTCTAAATTCGTTGAAAGGAAAATGAAGGAAGTCGCTGAGATTCATACAAGGAGCAGAGTTTTTAAAGTTGAGAAAAGAGGGGAGGAAAAAGTTCTTTTAGTTGAAAAAGATGGCAAGACCGAGGAAATTGAAGCTGAAAAAATTTTGGTAGCGGTTGGAAGGGCTCCAAATTCCGACATTTTAAAGCCCGAGAAAGGAGGTATAGAGACGGAAAGAGGGTGGATAAAAGTTAACGAGTACTTGGAAACTTCTGTGCCCGGAGTTTACGCTTTGGGAGATGCAATAGGAAAGCACATGTTCAAGCACGTGGCGAATTATGAAGCTAAGGTTGTCATATTCAACGCGATTCTTGGAAGGAAGATGAAAGTTAATTATAAGGTCGTTCCCCATGCAGTATTTACGTATCCGGAGGTGGCAAGCGTTGGTTTGAAGGAGGGAGAAGCTCTGGAAAAGTTCGGCAAGGAAAACGTTTTTGTAGGGTTTTTCAGGCTTGAGGAAACGGGGAAGGGGATAGCGATGGACGAAGAGGGTTTCGTAAAGCTGATCGTCAAGAGAGACGGAGAAATTCTCGGTTGTCACATTGCAGCGAGGAATGCGTCTATTTTAATTCAGGAAGTCGTTCTGGCTATGGAACACAACCTTAGCGTTTTTGATTTAGCCGAAAGTATGCACATTCATCCAGCTCAAAGCGAAGTCGTTATGTGGGCCGCTTCGAATTTGATGAGCGTTGATGAGTATTCGAAAATTAAGGAGGAGATCGTGAATGCTTAAAGTTTGCACCTACAACGTAAACTCGATTAGAAAGAGGTTGCACATAGTTTTTCCTTTGATGGAGAAAGTCGATATCCTCTGCATGCAGGAAACAAAGGTTGAGGACAGAAAGTTTCCGGAGGCTGACTTTCATCTGAAAGGTTACCACGTAGTCTTCTCTGGAGGGAAGGCAAGAAATGGGGTAGCTATTGTTTCTAAAATTGAGCCTGATGAATATTTCGCCGGAATTAACGGAGAAAAAGATAGGATCATCGCTGCAAGATTCGGAAAGCTGTGGGTGATAAATGTTTACGCTCCTCAGGGGCAGAGTATAGAAAGCGAGTACTACAAGTACAAGCTGGAGTTTTTCAAAAAGCTTAAGGAGTTTCTTTCAGAATTCGTGGACTTCAAAGGGTATTACTTGCTGTGCGGAGATATGAACGTAGCTCCAGAAGACATCGACGTTCACAGCCCAGACAAGCTCAGGAATCACGTTTGCTTTCATGAAGATGCGAAGAAGGCGTTTAAAGAAATCGTTCAGCTCGGTTTCGTGGACATTCTCAGAAAACATCATCCGGAAGAGGTGATATACACGTTTTACGACTACAGGGTAAGAGATGCCGTTAAAAGGGGACTTGGATGGAGGGTTGATCACATCTTAGCAACTGAAAAGCTTGCAGAGAAGTCTAAGGATTGCTACGTGCTTTTGGAATACAGAACAACGGAGAAGCCAAGCGATCACGTTCCGCTTGTTGCAGAGTTCGAGAAAGTTTAAATTCAGCCAAACTCTTCTTTTCATATGGACATTCAGAGTAGAGTGGAGCTCGTGAAGAGAAATGCCGAAGAGATCGTTACTGAAGAGGAACTTAAAGAGTTGCTTGAAACTAACGAAAAGCCGAGAGCCTACGTCGGCTACGAGCCAAGTGGAGAAATTCATCTCGGTCATATGATGACGGTGAACAAGCTCCTTGATTTGCAAGATGCCGGGTTTGACGTTGTGGTTTTGTTGGCTGACGTTCACGCTTATCTTAACGAGAAGGGAGATTTTGATGAGATAAGAAGAATAGCTGATTACAACAAAGCGGCTTTCATTGCATTGGGTTTGGATGAAAGCAAAACCGAATTCGTTCTCGGAAGCGAGTTTCAGCTTTCTAAGGATTACGTTCTTGACGTTCTTAAGATGGCGAGGATCACAACCGTCAACAGGGCGAGGAGGAGTATGGATGAGGTAAGTAGGAGAAAGGAGGATCCCATGGTCTCCCAGATGATATATCCCTTAATGCAGGCTTTGGATATAGCTCACCTAAGAATCGATTTGGCTGTTGGTGGGATAGATCAGAGAAAGATACACATGCTCGCAAGGGAAAATTTGCCAAGGCTCGGATACAGAAGCCCGATTTGTTTGCACACGCCAATTCTCGTTGGTTTGGATGGGGAAAAGATGAGCTCCTCAAAGGGCAACTACATCTCCGTAAGAGATGATGAGGAGGAGGTTTACAGGAAGATAAAGAAGGCTTTCTGCCCTCCGAAGCAGATAGAAGGCAATCCTGTCATCGAGATAATGAAGTATCACATCTTCCCAAGGTTTGAGAGGGTTGTTGTGGAGAGGGATGCGAAGTACGGAGGGGATGTGGAGTACTCAAGCTTCGAGGAACTTGCTAAAGATTACGTTGAAGGCAATTTGCATCCTCTCGATCTGAAAAATGCTGTAGCAACCTATTTAAACAAAATTCTTGAAAAGACAAGAAAAAGGTTGAGGGAAATGGGGTGGTGAGTTGGGAGAGGAGGAAGTAATCAGAGTAAGGCTTCCCGATAGGAGCAAAGGTGAAATGTTCGCCATAGTGGAGTCGATGCTTGGAGCCGGACACGTGAAAGTGAGATGTGAAGATGGGAAGGAAAGGCTCGCAAGAATTCCCGGAAAGCTCAGGAAGCGAATATGGATAAAGGAAGGGGATGTCGTCATAGTTGTTCCTTGGCCCTTCCAGAACGATAGGGCGGACATAATCTGGAGATACACGAATCCTCAGGTTGAGTGGCTCGAAGAGCACGGCTACCTCAAGTTCTGACAATGAAAGAGGATAAGCTCAGAGAACTCGACAAATACCTTGACGCTCTAAGAATAAAAGAGAAGGACAGCGAGGAAAGGAAAATATACGAAGAGGTACTTGACGGAAGAACTCTGAAAATTCTGTACAAGCTCTCAGCTAAGGGTTACATAAAAGCTCTTGGGGGAGTAATCAGTACTGGAAAAGAGGCTAACGTTTTCTACGCAGACGGGGTTGTTGATGGAAGAGAAGTTCCTTTGGCTGTGAAGATTTACAGAATTGAGACTTCTGAATTCTACAGAATGGACGAATACCTCTTCGGCGATAAGAGGTTCGACATGCGAAGGATTTCGAGAAAGGAACTGATCTTCATCTGGGTCGAGAAGGAGTTCAGAAACTTGGAGAGGGCGTTTGAAGCCGAAGTTAACGTCCCAGAACCTTACGTTTACATGAAGAACGTTCTTTTGATGGAGTTTTTGGGAGAGGATGAAAAAGCCTCTCCGACGCTCGTTGAAATAGGAAAAAGTTTGGCTGAGCTTGTTGATGTGGAAGAATTCTTCTGGAAAGTAGTTGAGAATTTAAAAAAGCTGTATCAGAAGGCTGAACTCGTTCACGCTGACGTTAGCGAGTACAATATTATGTTACATAAAGGTGAACCTTATCTTATCGACATGGGGCAGGCTGTTTTGATAGACCATCCCTATGCGAATTCTTACTTGGAAAGGGATGTGAAAAACCTTTTAAGGTTCTTTTCGAAATTTAACGTAAAACGCAGCATGGAAGAGATTCTTTCCGAGATTAGAGGTGAATGAAATGCAGCAAGAAATAGAAATAAGGATTCCAGAGGACAGAATAGGGGTTCTTATAGGCAAGGAGGGAGAGATAAAGAAAAGGATTCAGGAGAAGACCGGGTGTAAGATAAAGATAAACAGCAAAACAGGTGACGTGAAGATTGTGAGGGGGGAAGATGCGATAGGCTTCCTTAAAGCTAAAAGTGTTGTTGAGGCAATAGCGAAGGGTTTCAATCCGGAAATAGCTATGAAGCTTCTTGAAGACGACTTTTACGTTTTCGAATCCATAGATTTGAGCGATTTATCCCAGAAGGAGCTGGAGAGAGTTAAGGGAAGGGTAATCGGGAAGGAGGGAAAGTTTAGAAAGATAATCGAAGAGACTCTGAACGTTCACGTTAGTGTTTACGACAAGTACGTATCTATAATTGGTCCTTTTGAAAACGTGGCAGCTGCGAGGGAGGCTATAAACATGCTGATAGAAGGGGCGCAGCACTCGACTGTGCAGAGGTTCATGGAGAAGAAAAAGAGGGAGATAAGCATGAGAAGCATGGAGTGGTACTGATGTTCGATATAGCGATAAACGATGCTTTATGCTTCATCAACGGTGAGTTTTTAAGGGCGAGCGTGGGAATAAAGGGGGAAAAGATCGCTTACGTCGGAAAGGAGAACGTTAAAGGCGAAGTGGAGTTTAACTCTTCAGATCTTCTCTGTGTTCCCGCTTTTTTCAACGCCCACACCCATGCGGCGATGATTATACTTAGGGGATTAGCCGAGGACATGCAGCTAAAGGACTGGCTCGAAAAGAAGATTTGGAGAGCCGAAAGGAAGTTGAGCGAGGATGACGTTTACTGGGGCACAAAGCTTGCCATAGTTGAGATGTTTAAGAGGGGAATCGCTTGCTTTTCGGATCTGTACATTCACATGGACAAGGTGGCTGAGGCTGCAATAGAGTTGGGGATGAGGGCAGTTCTATGCTACGGAATGGCTGACAGAGGAGACGAGGAAAGAGGGAGAAAAGAGCTTGAGATCGGAGAAAAATTTATAAAGGAATGGAACAACGCCGAGAATCTGATAAAAGCTGTTTTTGGACCCCACGCTCCTTACACTTGCACTCCAGAATTTTTGAAGAGAGTTAGAGAGAAAGCCAACGAGCTTGGTGTCGGAATACACATCCATGTTGCCGAGACGGAGTGGGAGAGGGAAGAGATAAAAAGGAGGTACGGAAAAACGCCCGTAAGATTACTTGAGGACATCGGGTTTTTGAAAGGAGACGTTGTTATTGCTCACGCTGTCTGGCTTGAGGATGAGGAAATCGAGATTTTGAGAAATAGGAATGTAAGCGTTGTTCACTGCCCTACAAGCAATTTGAAGCTTGTAGCCGGAATTGCAAGGGTCAAGGAGATGAAAGAAAGCGGAATAAACGTTGCTTTAGGCACGGATGGTGCTGCAAGCAACAACAGCTACAATATGTTTTTCGAGATGAAACTGTCCTCTCTGCTTCAGAAAATCAAATACGGAAGGGCTGACGCTATGAAAGCCGTGGAAATTTTAAAAATGGCTACGGAAAACGGCTACAAAGCTTACGGAATAAAAGGAGGAAAAATCGAGGAAGGTTATCTGGCGGATGTCGCTCTTATTAACTACAAAGCCATAAGCATGATTCCCCATTACTCTCCAGAGAATGCTCTCGTCTACTCGGCTTCTGGAGATGAGGTTGAACATTTAATCGTAAACGGAACGATAGTCATGGAGGACAGAGAAGTTCTCACAGATGATGAGGAAAAGATAAAAAGAAAGGTCGAGAAAATTTCCGAAAAGTTCGTAGAGGTTTAGTGGAGAGTGGCTTTTACTTTTCTCTATTAAAATTGGATGAGTTGTTGGAAGTTTATCTTTGTAGCCTTTTCCAAAATTTCTGGACTACTCGAACATTCCGAACTTTTAACGCTGTTAACTTTCAAGAGCTGCTGAACTTTATAAATTTTTTCTCGAACGGTCTGGATTTCGTTTTTAATTGTTTTGCTTGACGTTTGATGTTCGAGGGGGTGTTGTTGAAAGAAAGCGTTATATACCTCCATTTGACGTAAATTTTGTTAGAGTATAACCCTCGATGAAAAGAGGATTGAAAGAT
>WAQS01000208.1 GCA_015520115.1 Ferroglobus sp. | reverse complement strand
CTGTATTCCTCGTTGTTCCAGTTGAAATTTTTCGATGACAACGTTGGATTACTGCCGAAAATGCTGCATCTCACCAAATCTCCGCAAATAAGCGAATCATCGACGAGAATGGAAATACTTCCCGCAGTGTGTCCCGGAGTGTGGATTATTTCAAGATCCTTCAGCTCCTCCACGCTTTCAACCTCCTCAAGGTACTTCGGTTTCTTTACACTTTCGTAAAACCTCGCAAAAGCTCCTATCAAGCCCTTGTATTCATGTTTTTTAACTCCTTTAAGGTACTTAAATTCCTCCGGATGGGCGTAAACCTTGCTCTTCAAAATTTTCGAAAGAAAGTAAGCTGAACCCATGTGATCGAAATGAGAGTGAGTAAGAATTATCCCGTCGCATTCTCTAACGACTTCAGCAATCCTCCTCTCATTTCCCGGTAGTCCCGTATCTACGATGTACCTCTTTCCGTTAATTATCACGAGGTAAACGTTGCAACCTTTCGCTCTGATCAATTCCACCATACCACAAAGTTTTCGGTTGTATTTATTAACATTGAGGGGAAATTGGTAACATGTATCGCTTTGTTGAACACACAGCGGACATAGCCTTTGAGGTTGAAGCTGAAAGCGTTGAAGAGCTTTTTGTAGATGCCGCAAACGCTTTTTACGAGGCTTTTTGCAACAGAGACCTTGTCAAAGAAGAGGAGGAGAAAAGTTTAAAACTCGAAGAGGACGACATCGAGCATCTCCTTTACTCTTGGCTGAACGAGATACTATTTCTGTTCGATGCCGAGCATTTTGCAGCTAAAAGGATTGATGTCAGCGTAAGAAACAACACGCTAAAAGCGAAACTTATCGGAGGGAAAATAACGCCAGAAGCTGTCAAACTCGAACCTAAAGCCATAACAATGCACAAATTCAGAGTTGAAAGGAAAGGCGGAAAGTATTACGCTTTCGTAATTATAGATATCTAATTTATTATTTTAAAGTTCTAAGTTTATTGGAGATAAGCCGTGCGGAGGATCTTTTAATACTCAACTTCTAATTTTCGAAACAAACTGGGAATAGCAAAGCTCATAAATTCTACAAGCAAATTCTAATTCACCAACCGGTGATGCTTATGGTCGAGAACATTTTTGAAAAAATGCTCAAAAAAACCAGAATTTTCAAGAATAGAGACGTTTTAAGACACTCCTACACCCCCGAATACTTGCCGCACAGAAAGGAGCAGATAGAAACCCTTGCGTCTCTCCTCTTACCAGCTTTGCAAGGAGAGACTCCTTCGAATATCTTAATCTACGGAAAAACAGGCACCGGAAAAACAGCTACGGTAAAATTCGTGGGTAAGCAGCTTGAAGAGGCAAGTAGAAAATTCGATGCGCACTGCGTTATCCACTACTTGAACTGCGAGATAATCGACACTCAATACAGAGTACTCGCTTCCTTGGCAAAAACCCTCGGAAGAAACGTTCCGATGACTGGTTGGCCGACAGATCAGGTTTACGAGGAGGTGAAGCGGGCGATAGATTCGAGGGATCAGACGGTGATAATTGTCCTCGACGAAATTGATAAACTCGTTAGAAAGGGAGATGAAGTGCTTTACAGCCTTTCGAGGATTAACTCAGAATTGAGAAGGGCGAGGGTCAGTTTGATAGGAATATCCAACGACTTGAAGTTTAAAAACTTTCTCGATCCGAGAGTTTTAAGCTCGCTGAGCGAAGAAGAGATAGTTTTTCCACCCTACAATGCGGAACAGCTTCAAGATATCCTTGCGCAAAGAGCTGAACTGGCGTTCTACGAGGGAGTGCTTGAAGATGACGTTATCCCCTACTGTGCAGCGTTGGCAGCCCAAGAGCACGGAGATGCAAGAAAAGCTCTGGATCTACTTAGAGTGAGTGGAGAAATTGCTGAAGCGGAAGATGCTGATAAAGTCACGAGGGAACACGTAAAGATGGCGATAAAGAGGATAGAAACTGACCATGTCGTTGAGGCTGTTAAAACTCTTCCAACTCAAAGTAAAATCCTCCTTTACGGGATAATCCTACTTCACGAAAACGGAAAAAGAAAGATGACCACCGGAGAAGTTTACGCGGTTTACAAGATTTTATGCAAGAAAATAGGATTTGATGTTCTAACACAAAGGAGGGTTAGCGATTTAATTTCAGAACTCGACATGCTCGGAATAATAAACTCCATAGTTATATCAAAAGGTAGGTACGGAAGAACGAGAGAGATAAGACTTGACGTCCCGATTAAACCCGTAAAAGAGGCGATTCTCGACGATTATCGACTCGAAGCCCTGAGGGACATGGAGAAGTTCATAAGAAGCCATCTTACGCTGGAGTTCTTTGACTGACTTAAGCAAAACATTAAAGTATTTTTCATATTCATTTAGGCTGTGGTAATCACTTACAGCAGAAACGTGTTTCTACCTTTAACAAGATCTTGCAGAAATCGCTGTTACTACTGCGGATTTAGAAAAGAGAATGACGGGTTGATGGATTTTGATTCGATAATCTCCTTGCTGAGAAGAGCAAAAAATGCAACCGAGGCATTACTTACATTTGGAGAATTGCCAGAGTTCAGTGAAAGGGTGAGAAAAGACCTCAAGGCTTTCGGTTTCAGCAGTTTTTCGGATTACGTTAGATCCGTTTGTGAAATCGCAATCAAGGAGGGTTTTTTACCCCATACGAATCCGGGGGTTGTGGATACCGATTTTCTGAAGAAAGTTAAGGACGTTAACGCCAGCATGGGACTTATGCTTGAACAAGCAGTTGAGTTAGAATGCCACAAGGAAAGCCCCGGAAAAAAGCCGGAAGAAAGGATAAAGTTCATAAAAAAAGCTGGAAAGCTGGGAATTCCTTTTACTACTGGAATTCTGATAGGAATCGGTGAAAAATTTGAGGACAGAATTTACTCTCTGGAGGTCATAGCGGACATCCACGACAACTACGGACACATTCAGGAGGTGATAATCCAGAACTTTTCACCGAAAAAAGGAACAAAAATGGAAAACTTTAAACCTCCTTCCACTTCCGAAATGCTTGAAACAGTAAAAGTAGCCAGAAAAATTATTCAGAAAGATGTGGCAATTCAGGTTCCTCCGAACTTGGTGAGGAACATCGAGACATTCGTGAAAGCCGGAGCCAACGACCTCGGAGGAATTTCGGACGTCACTCCGGACTTCATCAACCCAGAACACCCGTGGCCGAAGGTTGAGGAGATATACGAAAAACTAAGGGGATACGAACTAAAGGAGAGGTTGCCGATCTATCCAAAATTCGTGGTGGAAGGTTGGTACAGCGAAAAGATCGCTCCGCTTATTGAAGCCTATTCAGACGAGGAGGGTTACAAATGCTGAAAGAACTTCAACTCGTTAAGGAGCCGTTCAAGACGTTTGAAATAGCCAACAAAATTAGGGAAGAAGAGGTAGGAGATATTGTAACCTACGTTGTCAACAGGAACATAAATTTCACGGACATCTGCATAAACTCCTGCAAATTCTGTTCATATCGAAACAGAAGGAGATTCGTTCTAACTATCGATGAGATAAAGAGAAAAGTCGAAGAAGCTGTAAGTTACGGCTGCACAGAAGTGTGCATTCAAGGTGGTTTGTACCCGAAAGCTGATGTGGAATTTTACAAATCTATTTTGAAAGCCGTGAGAGATGTCTCGAAAGACATTCACATTCACGCCTTCTCTCCGATGGAAATTATGCATGCGGCAAGAAACTCCGGGTGCGACGTAGAAGACGTTTTGAGGGAATTGAAAAAAGCTGGATTGGACTCCATGCCCGGAACCGCAGCCGAAATTCTTGATGACGAAATAAGGAGAATTATCTGTCCGGATAAACTTTCCGTGGAAGAATGGATCGACGTCATCAAAACAGCTCACTACCTCGGAATTCCGACCACTGCAACTATAATGTACGGGCACATCGAAAGCTGGGAGCACAGAATAAGACATCTGATGATTATAAGAGAAATTCAGGAAGAGACTTCCGGATTTACCGAATTCATTCCCCTACCCTTCATGAACAAAAACAACGAGCTCGGCAAAATAGCTAAGCAGTCTTCCGGTTTCGAAGATCTGCTGATGATTGCCGTAGCGAGAATTCTTCTTCATCCCCTCATTCCGAACATTCAAGCCTCTTGGGTTAAACTCGGAGTAAAGCTCGCTCAGGCAGCGTTGAACTTCGGAGCCAACGACCTCGGAGGAACGTTAATGGAAGAGAACATTTCAAGGCTCGCCGGAGCGACGTCTGGAGAGTTCCTTCCGAAAGAGGAAATGGAGAAGCTAATAGTAAACGCCGGAAGAATTCCCGCTGAGAGGGACACCCTTTACAGAATAATCCGAGTTAGAGAAAATGTCTGAAATAGTACTCTACAGCGTCTTCGCTAAATGGAGCGAGCGAAGCGTTGAGCAGAAAGAGATTTTCTCAAAAGTAAAACCCCCAGTAAAAGTCGTTGAAGTGGATAAAGATTTGTTTCCCGATAAAGCAGAGGAACTTGAGGAGATAGGAGCTTCTTTTGGTATTCACGCTTTACCTCTAAACGTTATTTTCTACAAGAATACTCCCATTTATGCGAGCGGATTTTTGAGCGAGAAGGATGTTCTAAAATTAGTTGAAGTGGTGAAATCACACATAAGTGCGAACAAAAGAAGAGTTTTAGAGGAAGGGAAGAGGATTACTGAGAACGTTGAGAACAGGAAAAAAGGTAAAGAGGGTTTAGCTGGATTGGAGCTATTAAAAAGCTCTTTAGACAGAATCCTCGACGTTTTCGACTATACTTACGGAGGATTTGGATTTGATTTGAAATTCCCCTTTCCGTTCACTCACATCTCCCTCCTACTTCTCAGAAGGTTCAGAGAGGTTGAAATTTCCGTTACAGAAATTATGGACGGAGGTGTGAGGGATCACATTTTTGGAGGATTTTTCAGATACTGTCTCGAAAGAAGCTGGGACGATCCAGTTAAGGTAAAAACCACCGTTGAAAATGCTGAAATGCTGATTTTACTATCATTAGCTTACAGAAAACTCGGGATAGGAAGACTTAGAGATGTTGCAAAGGAGACTGTGGATTTCCTCTTCAGCGTTAAAAAAGAGCTCTTCGGAAACTGCGTTATCTTAGAAAAAGTTGAATTTGCTGAACTTGATGAGCTGGAAAGAAAGTTTCTAAACTCTTATTACGGATTCGAAAAACTTGGCTACGCGAGGATAATTGCATCAAAGGATTCGATAGCAGATGAGCTGGGAATCAACTACGACGAAGTGGACGAGCTAACAAAAAAGTTGAGAAGGAAGGCAAGAGCCAAATTTCAAGTTGATGATAGGGAAATAAGCTCCTACAACTTCCACGTAGCTACAGCTTTGAACTACTATTCAGCGATTTTCGATGAGAAAGTGGGTGCTGAAATCATCCTTAAGAAGATTCTGAAAAAGAGATTCAAAGATGTTCTTTACAGATTTGATGACGTAGAGGCTGGATTCGAGGACTACTCTTACGGGATATTTTCGTTAGTAGTTAACCAATACCTGAACGACTGGGGACTGGAAGAGGCGGAAGAACTTTTTAAGCTTTCCAAAGATCACTGGAAAGTATTCGATTCGAGAACCGCCTCTCCTCTTTCTCTGAAAATTTTGTCAGCCCTTCACCTCCACCATCTCACAGGAAAGAAAGAGTACAGAGAATACGCGAAAGAAGAGCTGAAAAGGTTTGCCGGCTACGAACACAACATATACTCCGGAACTTACCTCGTGGCGCTAAAAACGTACCTCAAACCCATATACATCCCTAAGATAAAGAAATTCATTGCTCCCGACGTCTTCTTCTGGGAAAAGGATTGGATCGAGTATGCTGGAAAGAAATTTAAGTCAAACGACGTTAAAGCTGTAGTAGATGGTTAAAGCTAAAGCG
>WAQS01000207.1 GCA_015520115.1 Ferroglobus sp. | reverse complement strand
TCTCAAAGTAGTACCAGTATCTCTTCTTCTCCCCCGGACCCTCTATCTCCAGTATTTCCCACCTGACTTTATCTCCTATCTTCAAGTCCTCGTACTTCACGTCGAACATCATTCCGCTTATTTGAACGCCGTTTTCCGGATAATTCCCGAATCTCGCTATGGCTATGACGAATGGAGCGTAGTTCTCCACTATTATTGGAGCTCCAAGCCTTAACTCTGTGAAAGCGTAAAGCTCTCCCTCTTCTGGAATTCTCACCCATTCGAGTTCATCGCTGTAGCAGTTCGGGCAGATGATTTGAGGTGGAAACATAAGCTTTCCACATTTCTTGCACTTCGTCGTTGTCAGCTCGCCTTCAGCCAAATTTCTGTAGAAGTCGTAGATGCCGGTTGCATCTGGACCGCTCGGATCCTGCTGATCCCATAAATCCAAGAGAGGTGGCAAGTCTATTTTTTCCGGTAATGTGAGCGTCCTCTTCGGCTTCTTCATTTTCATCACCTCCCGAACTTCACATCTCTTGGCTTGTTAACGCTGTAAGCCATGATGTGGTGGAGCTGAGCCATTCCGCTGAGGTTGTGGGCTATAGCCAGTTCAGCCCCATCAACGTATCTCCCTTTCGGCACTTCTCCTCTGAACTGCATCACTATCTCCCAAGCTTGCCTCGTGCCGGTGGCTCCGAGCGGATGCCCGTTAGCAAGCAAGCCTCCTCCGGGGTTTACAGCCACTTTTCCTCCTATGTAGCTCTCTCCCTCCTCTATGAACTTACCACCCTCTCCCTTCTTGCAGAACCCGAACTCCTCGTATTCGATTATCTCGCTTATGGTAAAGCAATCGTGGACTTCGGCTATGTCTATGTCGTCCGGAGTTATCTTCAGCATGTCGTAGAGATCTTTAGCAGCTTTCCTCAGAGCCACCCACTCTGCCAGCTCTCCCATTTGATTGGTAGTATGAGCCGCATCAACGTGCTGAACTCCTCCGAGAATCCAGACGGGAGTGTCTGTGAATTCCCTCGCTCTCTCTTCGCTCGTTAAAAGCAAAGCGACTGCTCCATCTGTTATGGCTGAGCAATCGAAGAGCTTCAGAGGAGGAGCGACCATCCTCGAATTGAGAACTTGCTCCACGGTAACCTTCTTCTGGAACTGGGCGTATGGATTCTGAGAACCATACTCCTGATTTTTAACTCTAACCATCGCCAGCTGTTCTTCAGTCGTGCCGTATAGGTGCATGTGCCTCTGAGCTACCATCGCGAAGAAAGGAGGAGCTGTAAAGCCATTCGCTCCATCGAATTCCCTGTTCCCGACGTTTATCATGCTCGATTGGCTCACATTGAGGAATTTCGAGTTCATCTTCTCGACTCCGACAACCAAAGCGACGTCGCTCAATCCAGTCGCTATGGAAAGCCAAGCGTACCTTATCGCGAGCTGTCCACTTGCGCAAGCCGATTCCGTCCTCGCTATTACTCTCTTCACCTCTATTCCGAGCAGCTCAGCCACAAGCGGAGCGACGTGAGTCTGATATACCCATCTTTCCGGTTGAGCGGCTCCTACGAAAAGTGAGTCTATATCCTTCTTATCCAAATTTGGCACGTCGTCGAAGAGAGACTTACCAGCCTCAAGCACGAGGTCTTTCCAGCTCGCCTCTCTAACGCCGAACCTCGTTATTCCCACTCCAACTATCGCAACGTTCCTCATAATCATCTCCCCTTGAAGTTCGGCTTCCTTCTGTAGGAGAAAGCCTGAATACCCTCAGCCACATCTTCCGAAAGCACTATGTCTCCTCCCGCAGCTGACTCCATGAAGAGGGAAGCTTCGAGCTCCGGCTTGATTCCGTGGAACATCACCCTCTTGACGTACTTGTAAGCTAACGGTGGACCTTCGGCTATTTTCTCAGACACCTCCATTACCTTGTCCCAGAACTCGTTTTCCTCTGCTATGTAATTGGCTATTCCGAGCTCGTAAGCTGTTTTCGCATCTATGTTCTCCCTCATGAAGATGAACTGCTTAGCCTTGGAAACTCCCACCGCTAAAGCCAGCCTCTGCGTTCCCCCCCAGCCGGGGAAGATTCCGAGATTTAATTCCGGCAAAGCCAAAATCGCTCTGCTGCTCACAACTCGGAGATCGCAAGCTAAGGCTAATTCAAAACCTCCACCCATCGCAGCCCCGTTTATGGCTGCTATTACCGGCTTAGACAGCTTTTCTATCTTGTTGAAGACTCTTTGCCCGAGTTGACTAAATTCGAACATCCTTTCGACTTTTCCTTCCGCAAAGACGGCTATGTCTGCTCCGGCGCAGAAGTTTCTACCTTCGCCGGTGATGACTATACATCTGACTTCTTCGTCCTCCTCAAGCCAGTCTAAAGCGTCCTCAAGCTCTTTAAGGAAGGTCTCGTTCAGGGCGTTAGCCCTCTGCGGTCTGTTGAGTTTAATAACTGCTACATTTTCCTTAGGCTTTTCAACCTTGACGAACTCGTAGAGTCCTCTGCCGTACTTGTAGAACCCTTCTCCAGTCTTTCTGCCGAGTTTGTTCTCCTCTACCATTTTCTCCAAAACCGGATTCACCTTGTACCTATCTTCTTTATACTCCTCGTAGAGTTTTTCAAGCTTCTCGACGATCTTGTCAATGCCTACGTCGTCAGCCATCCTCAGCAAACCTCTCGGATAGTTCAATCCGTGGATTACTCCGAGGTCGATTTCTTCAGCCGTGGCAACTTCTTTTTCGATTAGCCAAGCAGCCTCGTTAACAGCCGGAGCAATAAGCCTGAGAAGATCGAACTTCGCTCCGGCTCTAAGCGGGACTTCGTTGCTCTTTCCTTCGCTCCAGTCGTAGAAACCTTTTCCGCTCTTCTT
>WAQS01000206.1 GCA_015520115.1 Ferroglobus sp. | reverse complement strand
GTTTAGAGACTACGTTGAGACCCTGAAGAAATGGAACTACGAAATGAAAAAAGATAGTAAAGCTGCTCTGATTTTCTCCCTCTGGCTGAAGAACTACGTAAAAGAGATCTTCGACGACGACTTTGAAAAAGCCGGAATAGAGCCGTACTACCCAAGACTTTGGGTGATTCAAAAGCTCGAAGAGGACAGCAAGTGGTTCGATGATGTGAGGACGGAAAAAATCGAGAAAAGAAGAGACATTATTCTGAGGGCTCTTGAAAAAGCCGTCGAAGAGATGAATAAAAACGGCTGGAAAACCTACGGAGATTACAACAGGCTTAAGATAGAGCATCCCTTCGGAGTTAAGCTTAAAGTTTTCAATTATCCAAGCTACCCGATGAACGGATCAAAATACACGATTTACAACTTTAGAGTAGAAGAAAAACCTCAGGTAGGAAGTAGCTTTAGAATGATCGTAGAAATAGGAGAAAAGGCGTACACGATAATTCCAGGAGGAAATTCGGGGAGGATTACTTCGAAGCACTACTTCGACCAGCTTGAGATGTGGATAAATTGCGACTACAAGGAGGTGAGCTGGTGAGGAAGCTAATTTACCTTTTAGCCCTCTCCGGATTTATCCTTTCCGTTTTTCACTGGGTAGGCTTCATTTTAGCCTTCGCTGGGATAGGAATAGCTGTCGAAAAACTTTTAAAAGCGATTTTGATGTCTCTAATTGCCTTCGCAGCTATCTCAGCAATTTTCTTAGCCTCGCTTCCACCTTGGATCAGATTCTCGGAGATAGCAGCGATTCCTTTAATTCTGCTGCTAATCCTCTCAATTCTGTCAACCTTTTTTGGCTCAAGCATCAGCGAACTTCGTAAATCGTAACGTTTCCTTTTTTGAAAACAACTTTCAGCCAGGAATAATCGAGTTCACTCTTCCCATACCTTTTTCTTTCAACTTCTCCAAAAAATATGTATTTAATTTTATATTTATAAATCAATTCTAAACTTCCGTTCAAGTAAATCTCATCAACATCCTTCGTCCTCTCATTCACTTCCTTCCAGCTCTTACCCCACATGATTTCGTGGGTTCTCCATCCGATAACGGTAGGTAAGCCGGTGAAGGTTGAAACCCTTGAAGAATATGTGTAAGCCTCTCCGGGAGCTTCCAGAACCTTTCCACTTCTGTTTTCAAGCCACTTTATCGCTTCGTACTCTTCCAAGTTCTTTTCCTTTAACCACCTCATTCCGTCGAGGGTTATTTCTCCGCTATCTCCGAGCAATTCGCTGTTCGGCATTGTTAAGAGCGACGCTAAAGGATGAACCAACGAAAGGGCAAAGATTACGAAAACCACAATCGCTTTTTTCTCAAGTTTTCGGAGATATAAAGCCGAGGAAAAGCCCCAGAAAATCCAAGCAGATAAATACAGCTTCATCAGTGTGTTCATCCTTTCGAAGGGCTTTCCAAGAGGGTCGTCGAAGTAAAAGAGTTCGCAAAAGAGGAGAGTCAGGATAGCAGTAAATGCAAGAAGGTTCTCGAAACTTCTCTCCCTCAAAAGGAGAAGAGCGACAGGAAAGAGAAAGAGAAGCTGAAATTCGATAAAAAAGCCTACGAGGAAAGACGCGAAGATGAGAAATAGGCTTTTTCCGTTGAGTTTATTCGCAGCGCACAATAAAGTCGAGACGAGAAACAAAGCGAAGATTTGAATGAAGTCAAGAAGTTCCGTTCTCGCTTCAACGAATTTTAAAATTCCCGCAGTGATCAGAATTAAAATTGCCGAAGGTACGAGAAAAGCTAGGAACTTGGCTCTTTTATTTTCGGCGATAACAGTTAGGAGAAGAAGAGCCGGCAAAAACGACCAAGCGTTGGTCCCGAGGAGGAAAAAGAGAAGGAAAAGAGTTGCGGCTAATTTCTTAGTCGAGAAGTCCTTGTAAAGATGAAAAGCCGAAATCAGAAAGGCTATCTGGAAGGGGATCGACATGAAATGTGCGTGCAAATCTCCTTGGAGAAATGTGAAAAATGGATAGAAAACCACAGCTCCCGGAATTGCTCTTGTAGCTGCGGAAAAATCAAAGTCGAGAAGCCATTGAGATGCCGAT
>WAQS01000205.1 GCA_015520115.1 Ferroglobus sp. | reverse complement strand
GGTAATGGTTATCAAAATAGGCGGGCATGCGATGGTTAACGAGGAGATTTTAGAGAGTGCCGTGAGAGATATAATCCTTCTATATTTCGTCGGTATTAAGCCGATCGTCGTTCATGGCGGTGGGCCAGAAATAAGCGAGAAAATGGAGAGGTTGGGGATAAAACCGAAATTCGTCGACGGACTGAGAGTTACGGACGAAGAAACGATAGAAGTCGTTCAGATGGTTCTTGACGGAAAGATCAATTCCAAGATCGTTTCCCTCTTCATAAAAAACGGCGGGAAGGCTGTTGGCATGTCCGGGAAGGATGGTTTGCTTGTTGTTGCGAAAAAGAAGAAGGTGAAGAAGAAAATCGGAGATAGCGAGGTTGAACTTGATTTGGGTTACGTGGGAGAAACGGAAATAGTTAACCCAGAAATTTTGAAAATACTCATCGACAACGGTTTCATTCCGGTCGTATCGCCGGTGGCTGTCGACTTGAACGGAAATATCTACAACATGAACGCGGATACCGTTGCGGGAGACATAGCCGCTGCATTGAAAGCCAAGAAACTGATTATACTCACCGACGTCCCGGGGATACTTAAAGACGTCAACGATCCAAGTTCGATAATTTCCAAGATAAGCTTGAGGGAGCTTGAGGAAATGCTCAGAAAAGGCGAACTCAAGGGAGGAATGATCCCAAAGGTGGAGGCTATAATAAAGGCTTTAAAGGGAGGAGTTGAGAGGGGGCACATAATAAACGGGTCGATAGAGCACGCTATTCTCCTTGAGCTATTTACGAAGGAAGGGATAGGAACGATGGTCTATCCGTGATGGTTATGCTCGGTTTTCAACCAAGCGTGGATCAAAAGCTTGAAGAGGCTTTAAAGTTCGCTAAAGCGAATAACTTCGATCACATAGAAATTTTAATGGATCACCCCTACTACCATTACGAGTCTCTCAATTCCGCAGCTGTACTTGAATTAAAAGGAATTTACGACGTAGAAATCATAATTCACGCCTCAGCGGTTTACACAAACTTTCTTTCGGTTAGCAGCGTGATGAGGAGAGCAAGTTACGAGGAGCTTGAGAAGACTTTGAAGTTCGCCGAAGAGATCGACTCTCCGCTTGTGACAATCCACCTCGGATGGAATCCGGGATTCATAACTTCCAGAGGCTTTATCTTCAAAGAAGAGTGGTACGAAAAAACGAATGAGAGGGCTCTTGAGGAGCTTAAAAGGTTTTTAATGGATAAAGAGATCGTGGCAATAGAGAACACGATATCTGTAAAAGGAGTGATAGAGAGAAAGCTCAGGGAAATATTTGAAGAGACCGACGCCAAGATAACCCTCGACATAGGTCACTACAACGTTAAGGAAGGGCACGGACTGTTTTTGGAGTATGAAGAAAAGATCGCTAACATACACCTCCACGACAATAGGGGAGAATACGACGAGCACCTTCCCCTCGGAGAGGGGAGTATAGATTTCAAAGCTTTCATACCAAAGAATTATAAAGGCTACCTAACTTTAGAGCTTCGGGACGAAGACGGAATACTCACCTCGAAAAAAATCTTGGAGGAGGTACTTGGATGATAGGAAAGGAAGTTGAGTTTGAGGGGCACTTGATCGATTCGCTTATACTCAGCAAAGCCCTTGATGCGATTCTCGATTTAGAAGGGGAGTTTGAGATACTCGAATTTAGGGTTGGAAGAAAGAAAGAAGAATATAGCTACGCTCGGCTTTTCGTAGCTGGAAGGGATGAGGAGCATCTCAACAAAATTTTGAGGGAACTTCATAAACTTGGAGCGAGAGAGATAAAGCCCGAAGAGGTGGAATTGAAAGAAGCTGAAGCTGATAAAGTCCTGCCGGACAACTTCTACGTCACAACGAATCATCCGACCTACGTGTTTTACAAGGGTAGGTGGATTGAAGTCGAAGACATAAGCATGGATAGGGTTATCGCGATAAGAGATGATAGAGCGATCTGCATTCCCATTGACGAGGTAAAGAAAGGTGACAAAATAGTTGTGGGTGAGAAAGGAGTCAAAGTCGTTCCCCCAGAGAGACCGAGGAAGTACTCCCCGTTCCAGTTCATGGGCGGAAGCGTTTCCTCAGAAAGACCGACCGAGGAGATAATAGAAATAATAGCGAGGGAGATAATCGAGCTTAAAAAGAAGGGTGGAAAGATTGCGGTCGTAGCTGGACCGGCTGTGAACCATACCGGTGCGAGAGATGCTCTTGCTGCGATGATAAGAGACGGATACGTCGATCTGCTTCTCTCGGGAAACGCTTTAGCAGTCCATGACATTGAAGCTTCCCTCTTCGGCACGTCCCTCGGAATGGATCTTCACACGGGAAGACCCGTGCCGGGAGGGAACAGACACCACCTATACACGATAAGCAAGATAATAGCAGTTGGAGGAATAAAAAGGGCTGTCGAACTTGGAATAGTTAAGGATGGAATAATGTACGAGTGCATTAAGAACAACGTACCTTTCATCTTAGCCGGATCGATCAGAGACGATGGACCTCTTCCAGAAGTAATCACCGACGTCATGAAAGCTAAGAAGGCTATGAAGGAAGCTCTGAGAGGCATAGACATGGTTCTAATGCTTGCAACGACTTTACACAGCATAGCCGTAGGGAATCTCCTACCCTCTACAGTAAAAACGATATGTGTCGACATAAATCCGGCTACCGTGACGAAGCTCATGGATAGAGGAACTGCCCAAGCCATTGGGGTGGTAACGGATGTCGGGCTGTTTTTACCCAAGCTTTACGAAAAGCTAACGGAGTTGAGAGAATGAAAACGTATGCAGAGGCTGGAGTTGACATAAAAAAGGAAGAAAGAGCAGTAAAAAGCCTCGTTTCCGCGTTAAAATTCAAGAGAGAAGGTTTTGGAAAAGTCGTTTTGACGAATCATTTTGCAAGCGTCATCGATGTGGGGTTTTTACTTGCGATAACAACCGACGGGGTTGGAACGAAGATAAAAGTTGCAGAGGCTATGAGGAATTTCAGGACTATAGGAATTGACTGCGTAGCGATGAACGCAAACGATCTAATGGCTGTAGGGGCTGAGCCGATAGCTATGGTCGATTACATAGCAACCAATAGCCCGGATGAGAAAGTAATGGAAGAGATAGGAATAGGACTGAACGAGGGTTGCAAAATAGCAAACATGTCTTTGATAGGCGGAGAGACCGCAACATTGGATTTCGTTAAAGGATGGGACCTCTCCGGAACGGCTATAGGGATAGTGAGGAAGCTGATAACCGGAGAAAAAATCGTTGAGGGAGATGTCATCTACGCCTTCCCGAGTAACGGGATTCACAGCAACGGATTGACTTTAGCAAGAAAACTCATCGAATCTTCAGGTTTAAGCTACTTCGATAAGTTTGAGGACAGAACGATAGGAGAAGAACTTCTCAAGCCGACGAGAATTTACGTTGAAACTCTCGAAATTATAGAAAAGTTCGAGGTGCACGGAATAGCGAACATAACCGGCGGAGGTCTGTTAAATTTGAAAAGGCTGAAGGACGTGAAGTTCGTGATAGACAAGCCCCTCAAACCTCAAAAAATATTCGAGTTCCTCCAGAGGTTGGGAGAAATAGACACGAAAGAGATGTATAGAACTTTTAACATGGGTATGGGATACATGCTGATCCTTCCCGAGGAGGATGCGAAGGAGCTGGAAAGGAAATACGACGGTAAAATTGTAGGCTACGTTGAGGAAGGGGAAGGAGTTTACCTCAAAGATTTAAGGATAGACGATTAACTCAAAAGTATTTTGACGATATTTCTCCAAATTTTCATTCCCACATCTCTGTTAGCTCCGCCACCATCTATAAGGACATATCTCCCTTCGCAAACCTCCTCAGCCAAGTTCTTAACTTCCTTAGCAAGTTTGGGAAAGAACTCATCGCTCAAGCCCAAACTACCGTAGTCGTATTTATGAGTGTCGTGTCCGAAGAAGTGAAGTATCATTTCCGGCTCGAATTTCTCTATAATGCCGAAGGTATCCAAAACTCTTTCAAGGTATTCCTCATCCCCATCAACATCGCTCACCCTCACGCAGATCTTAGTTCCTCCGTCTTCGACGGTGTTGTTCCAGCAAAAGCAAAGGTGTAGAGCATTTCTATCTCCGAAAAGGACATCTCTGTC
>WAQS01000204.1 GCA_015520115.1 Ferroglobus sp. | reverse complement strand
TCCAGAAGATATAGACGAGCTTGCGAAAAATAAGAGAGAGGCGAAAAAGTTGGCTAACAGAATAGACTTCTTCATAGCTGAGGCTCCCCTCATGCCGGAAATCGGTAAGAAGCTCGGACCGATTCTCGGTCCGAGGGGAAAGATTCCTCAACCGATTCCTCCCGCTGCAGATCCAACGCCGATGATAAACAGGTTGAGGAAATCCGTTAGGATAAGAACAAGAGATAGAGTTACTTTTCACGCTCCTATCGGATCGAGAGAAATGGATCCGGAGAAAATAGCTGAAAATGCCCTCGAAATTCTTAAAGTTGTTGAAAACAAGTATGAGAATGCAAGCCAAGTTGTTAAGTCCGTGTACGTTAAAACCACGATGGGTCCTGCTGTTAGGGTGATCTGAAATGGCAGCCGTAACCGGACAAGTTCCCCAGTGGAAAAGACAAGCTGTTGAAGACATCAAGAAGCTCCTAACGAGCCATCCAGTCGTAGCCATAGTCGGATTTAGAGGCGTACCTTCACCCCAATTCCAAAAAATAAGAAGGGACTTCAAAGAATTTGCAAAGATAAGAGTCGTGAAAAACAGCCTCCTGGAAAGAGCTCTCGACGAGCTTGGAGGGGACTTCGTAAAACTGAAAGACTTTATAGAAGACCAAACGGCGATAGTCGTAAGCGAAATGAATCCATTCAAACTCTACAAAAAGCTTGAGGAGACGAAAGTTCCTTCACCGCTGAAACCGAATCAGGTTTCTCCCGTGGATGTTGTCGTTGAAGCCGGTCCTACGAAATTCCCTCCCGGTCCGATACTCGGTGAGCTTCAAGCCGGAGGAATTCCAGCGGCAATAGAGAGAGGTAGGGTTGTCGTCAAAAACACAGTCACGGTCGTTAAAGCCGGAGAGGTCGTTAAACCGGAAGTCGCAAGGGCTTTGCAGCTTCTCGATGTTAAGCCGATAAAGATAGGCTTAGAAACGAGAGCAATAATGGAGAAGGGAATAGTATTTACTCCAGAAGACTTGGCGATAGATGAGGCAAAAGTCTTCGAAGAATTTGTGGATGCAGCAAGAAAGGCTCTGAACTTGGCTGTCAACGCTGCGTACGTAACAGAGGAGACTGCTGAGATTCTCATAGCGAAGGCTTTCATTGACGCTAAGAACTTGGCTATCAACGCTCTGATATTCGAAAAGGACGTCATGCCGGAGATACTTGCGAAGGCTCATTCGGAAATGCTCGCTCTTGCTTCTCTCCTGCCTGAAGACGCCCTCGACGAAGAGCTGAAGAAGCTTGTGGAAGGCAGAAAAGTTGAAGTTAAGGAGGAAGTAAAGGAAGAGAAGAAGGAGGAAGAGGAGAAGGAAGAAGAGGAGGAAGAAGAAAAGGCTGAGGAGGAAGCTCTCGAAGGTTTGGGTGCATTATTTGGTTGAGAGGTGAGGTGAATGGGTATGGAGTATGTGTATGCTGCTTTGCTGCTGCATTCAGCTGGAAAGGAAATAAGCGAGGAAAACGTTAAGGCTGTGCTTGAAGCTGCTGGAATAGAAGTGAACGAGGCAAGAGTCAAGGCATTAGTTACGGCTTTGGAAGGTATAAACATAGAGGAAGCTATAAACAAAGCCGCCTTTGTGCCAGCAGCTCCGGCAGCTCCAGCTGCTGAGGCAGCGGCTGAAGAAGCTAAGGAAGAGAAGAAGGAAGAGAAGAAAGAGGAAGAGGAAGAAGTGAAGGAAGAGGAAGTCCTCGAAGGACTTGGAGCACTCTTTGGATGAAGAAAAAAGACCTTGAAATTTTTTTACAATCCCTTAACGGTTTTAAAAACCCCAAAATTTTTCTTGAACAATACGTAACTCCTCCAGCTCTTGTTGCAGAGATTGTTCTTTTCGCAAAAATGCAAAACGATCTCGATCTCGTTTTCGATCTCGGCTGCGGAACTGGGATAATTACCATAGCTTCAGCTTTGCTTGGAGCTTTTTCCATTGGCGTAGACGTAGATAGAGAGGCTTTAAACGTTGCGAGAGAAAATTCAATGAAGTGCGAAGTTTCAGCGGACTTTATTTTGTGCGACGTGGAAAATTTCAACGTGAAGAGGAAAGGAACTGTAATAATGAATCCCCCCTTCGGAATCCAGAGAAGACATGCAGACAGGAAATTCCTCATGAAAGCTTTCGAGATTGCGGAAGTAATTTACTCGATTCATTCAGCAGGAAGTGAAGAGTTCGTAAGGAAAAAAGCTGAAGAGAACGGGTTTAAAGTTACCCACGTGTGGAAGTACTCAATACCGCTGAAAAAAACCTACGCTTTCCATGAAAAACCATATAAATACATACCGGTAGAAGTTTTTAGAATTGAGAGGTGTTAAAATGGAAGTGTTTCCCGGAGATTATCTTGGCTGTAGCGAGGAATTTTTAGCCGGAGAGGGAGTTTACGAAGAGGATGGAAAAATTTACGCCGCTGTTGCCGGAAAGGTAATCGTAAAAGACAGAAAGATTTCGATAAAGCCAGAAAAGGAAATTCCAAAAATAGAGAAGGGTGATGAAGTAATAGGGAAAGTCGTGGATGTGAAGAAGAAGTTCGCCCTCGTTGAGTTGTTGAAAAAAGTTAACATGAACAGATCTCCGCCTTACTACGATCTGGCTTTACTTCCAGCTTCAGAAATTTCGGAAAAATTTGTAGAAGACGTTAGCGAGTTTTTGAGCCACGAAGACATAATCATCTGCAAGGTCATAGACGAAAATTTGCGGATTTCCATTAAAGGAAGAGATTACGGGGTGATAAAAACAAAGTGCTCCTGCGGCGGAGAACTCGTTCTTGAAGAGGATAAGCTTAAATGTAGCAAGTGCGGCAAAACAAACAGGAAGAAGATTTCAAGCTACTACGGAGGTGCGTTCGAATGGAGATAAAAATAACCGAAATGAACGAAAATTTCGTCAAACTCGTGATTAAGGGGGAAGATCACACGTACCTGAATCTCCTCCAGCACGAACTGCTGAAGGATGAAGACGTGGTTCTGGCTAAGTACAACATTCCGCATCCCTACGTTGGCGAGCCGGAGCTTGTCGTTAGAACGAAGGGTAAAAACCCAATTCAGGCGATAAAAGAAGCTAACGAAAGAATAGTGAAAAAGATAGAAGAAGTTCTGTCTCAGATCTGAATTTTTAAAGCGTAGAGTTCTTCAAAAAACAGCTTCCTTTTCTTAACAACCTCAAACTTATAACCGAGTCTTTTAATCTCCTCCTTCAGCCTTTCGAAGTTGTGGGAGGTGGAAATTAGAATTATCCTCCCGCCTTTTTCGAGTCTTTCCTTGGCTTGTTTAAGGAACTCAACCGAAACCTCTATCCCTCCTTTTCCGCCGTCTATGGCTTTCTCCAGCCAATCCCCTATCTTTTCCTCCTCTTCAAGTTCCAAGTAAGGGGGATTGAACAGGATAAGGGTGAATTTCCCTTTTATTCCCCTAAAAAGGTCGGCAACGACGACTTCAAGCCCTTTTTCCTTGCATATCTTCGCCGCATGGGGGTTTATATCGGTAGCGAGCAAAAACCTGCATTTCCCCTTTAATTTTTCTGAAACGAATCCGCTACCAGCCCCTATTTCTATTACAACATCTTCCTTCCTGATTTCCTCCATCGCTGCCTCAAGCAAAAGCTCCGAATCCTCGGCAGCCTCATAAACTGTCGGCAATCTCTGCAAAAACTTCTGGTGGAATTTTTTCTGGTCTTTCATCCCCATACCCCATGTCACTAACTTTGACCTTCCTTTTTTCGCACCACTCCTCAAGTATTTTCGAGAACTTTTTCCTCCTCCTTGAAAAGACGAAGGTGACGAGATCCTCGAAAATCTCAATGTTTTCAACTCTTATCTCCGGCTCGTGGATTATCTTCACAATCGCCGCATCAACCTTCGGAACGGGCTTGAAGGCATGGCGAGGGATTATATCGACTATTTCAGCTTTACAATAAGCCTTCGCTATAACGCTGAGCCTTCCGTACTTTTTACTCCCTTCCCTTGCCACGAGCCTTTCAGCAAATTCTTTCTGATACGTTACAACGCTAAGCTTAAAGCCGTGCTTGAGAACCTTGAACGTTAATGGAGAGGATATCGAGAATGGAATATTCGAAACAAATTTGTCGCATTCCGGGAATTCAACCTTTAAAGCGTCTCCTTCTATTATCTCAAACTTTCCCTCTTCGATGTAGCTGCTGAACTTCTTTTTTAAAAGCTCAACGAATCTCCCATCTTTTTCTATTCCGTAAACTTTCTTAGCCTTTTTTAAAAGAAGGGATGTAAGGTTTCCCGGTCCGCAACCGACTTCTAAAACCTCCTCATCTTTTATTTCAGCAACGCTAACGATCTTCTTCAAATACCTCTTATCCTTAAGGATGTGCTGATCTCGACTTTTTAAAAGCTTCATGCGGTGAATAGCTTGTACTTCTCCTTCGGATTCTGAAGTTCGTGGATGATTCTATTGACTATGCACTTCTCGGGATGTGACAAACCCTTCACTCTCTTCGCTATGTCCTCGAAACTCTTAAACGGCTCTTTTTTCCTCTCCTCCAGTATAGCCCACATAGTTTTCTTTCCGATTCCCGGAAGAAGTTCGAGCTGGTGGAGTTTTGTTGTTATTGGCGAGGATTCGTTGAAAAACTTCACAAAACGTTCCTCCTGCTCCTTGACTATTTTTTCAATCACGTAAGGCAACTCAGCCTTTGCCGTAGGGGTTAGCTCCTCGTATCTCAACCTTCTCTTTATCCTATCAACCACATCCCTCTCTCCCTTTCCGATGTAAACCCTATCCATTATTAGGGGGTTCTGCCCCTTTTTGATACTAACTTCAAGAAGGGTGAAGTACTTCTCACCGACAACCTGAGCTAAAGGCTCCCTCCTGTGAATAGGTCTCTTATCGTCGGGATGACCGTAAGGAAGGAAATCGAGAACATAAGCGTAATCTTCGTACCTCTCTTCTTTCCTATCCTTACCTCTAACCATAGCAATCGACCTAAAATAGGTTTGAAACTATTTATTTTTTTCTTTAAATTCGGTATTTGTTAACGACCTCAAGAATTTCTCTTATCTGCTCCTCGCTCAGCGTATACCTCTCTTTGGCGTAGATTATTCTAACTTCATCGGGAATTCTCGGCATCAAATCTGCTATTTTCACGGCAAGCTCCTTTTTTCCGTAAAGCTGAGGAAGCTTTAACAACTCTTCTACAAGCTCCTTTGCTTTATCAGCCGGAAGTTTCGAAAAAGTTCTCAAGTATTTGAGCGTCTTCCTCGTTTCGTAAAGAATTTCAGCCTTCTCCCTCCTCTTCTCAACGATCTTTTCAAGAATTTCCCTCGCCTCAGAGATGGTTATGTAATCGAAACCCAAAACCTCTTTAAACGGCATTTGATCCACCCTGAGGCTTTAAATGTTCGGGTCTGGCAAAAATAATCTTCTTCTTTCCTCCGTCGGTTATCTCGACAAGATACGCTCTCCCCCTTACACCAACAACCCTTCCTGTCCTACCCTGAAATCTCGGGTGAGGCATTCCCTTGTGTACAGCCGGATCGATGTCTATGTGAACTATCTGACCAATTTCAAAGGTTTGGAGCGCTCTCCTAATTTTAATTCCCTTCTCCCTCACTTTTTTTCTGAGCTTTCTTCCGGACTTGAACCTGAAACCGTGAGATTTCCAGCCCATTCTTACCCCCCACGCTAAGTTTTATTTTCTGTTGATAAACTTATCTGCGTAAACATCAAGCATTTTTTCCACGTGGATTTTCGCAGAATCAAACACCTCTACATTTAAATCTTTCTGAGAAATTGCCAACGGAAGCTCAGTACATCCAAGAATGACTCCATCCACAAAACTTTCGTATTTCCTAATTACTTCGATAAGCTTACTCTTTTCAAACTTCCCGAGAACGAGCTCCTCCATAATCACTCTATGAACGACTTCCCTATCTCTCTCCTCTGGAATCACTACTTCCCCACCGCATTTCTCAAAAGCTCTCTGATAAAAATCGCTTTCCATTGTCTTCTTCGTTCCGAGCAAAAGGAATTTTCCCTTTCCAGCTTTTTCAGCCACAGCTTCCACTATGCTAACGAGTTCAAAGCCAACAGCCCTTTTCATCTCTTCAAAGAAGAGGTGAGGAGTGTTCGAAGCAATCCCTCCAACTTTCACTCCAGCCTCATCAAGCTTTTTCAAAGCCTTAAAAAGCAAGTTCCTCCTCTCTTCGCTATTCCCCTCCACAAACTCCTTGAAGTTCAGGCTGTAAATTAAAATCTCAGGGTAGAAGTACTTCGGAAATCTCTCCCTCGACTTTTCGATGAAGAGGCGGTAATAGTAGGCTGTTGCTTCCGGGCTTAATCCTCCGACAATTCCAATCATAAGCAAAGTTTTTTGATCCAGCTAAATAGCTTTCCCCCATGAAACTTGTAGTATTCAGTAAAGATGATCTCGCGAGCCAGAACATAAAGAATTTCATACTCACCGAAGTTTCTGCCGACGAAAAGAGAGTAGAGGATTACACAATTTACGATTTTGACGGCTTCTTAGGAGTTGAGATTAGAGAAAGGTTGATCTACGCAGACTTCCTCGACGAGAAACTCTCAAAATTCCTGAACTTTGATGAGATAATTTTCGCTTCGAGGCACAGCAGCAAGGACGGAAGAAAAATTCTTACAGCCCACTTCACCGGCAACCTTGATAGAGCTGATTACGGAGGAAGGACTTACAGCTTAGCAAAACCGTCTCCAGATACATTGAAAAATTACGTTCTCAGCTTGGATGTGCCGGATGACTTTGAATTTTCCTTGGAAGCCACTCACCACGGACCTTCAGAAATTAAAAAGAAGTCTCTCTTCGTTGAGATAGGATCGACCGAGGAGGAGTGGAAAGACGAGGTGGCTGGAGAGGCGGTAGGAAAAGCAATAATCGAAGCAGTAAAATCCGAGAAAGAGTGGAAGAAGGCGATAAGCGTTGGAGGAACTCATTACGCTCCGAGGCAAACGGAAATCGTTCTCGAAACAACCGTGACCTTCGGACACATCTTTGCAAAATACACCTTCGAATCGCTAACTCCAGAATTTCTGATTAAAGCGTACGAGGTAAGCGAAGCCGAATTTATAGTTATAGACGAGAAGTCGGTAAATGCGAAGGTAAAAGAGAAAATTTTTACCGCTGCCCAAAAAGTGGGAACTGAAGTTTTGAAAAGTAAGGAGGTCAAGAGGTCTTTCAAAATAGAACGTTAACATTTAAATTTCCAGCAGCTTCTACTTGAAAAGATGAGTTTCAATGCCAAAGAACTGCCTACGGTCCTAACAGCTCAAGAAATAATAGATAAGGCTTACAGAAGAGCTTCGAAAGTTGGGGGAAGAACAAGTAAGGAGAGAGCTTTAAACAAGCTCGCTACTATATCCAACGTTTTGAGGGATTACTTTAAAAAAGTGGTAGATGCTCACCCCTCTTACGATAACCTTCCACCCTTTTATAGAGAAATGATAGACGTTGTGGTAGGAGTTAGAAGGATAAAGAAGTGCTTGGCAGCCATATCGTGGGCTGACAGAATGACCCAGAGGGTGATAAGCAAAGGCGTCGCTCAGATAAAGGGTGGAAAAGACCCAAAAATCGTGCTGAGGGAAGTTTACGGAAGGGTCGCTTCTATAGTCGAGCAGATAGACGAGGAGCTTAAATTTTTAAACGAAGCAAGAGAGAAGCTCAAGGAAATTCCCACGCTAAGCGAAGACTTCACGGTAGTCTTAGCCGGATATCCAAACGTTGGAAAGAGCAGTATAATAGCTGAAATTTCCTCCGTAAAGCCGGAGATTGCGAGCTACCCTTTTACGACAAAGAAGATAAGTGTTGGATTTGTAGAAGACAAGGACATCAGAATTCAGGTGATAGACACTCCCGGAATACTCGACAGACCAATCTCTAAGAGGAACGAAATAGAAAAAAGGGCGATAGTGGCACTAAAACACCTCGCCGATCTGATAGTCTTCGTAATAGATCCGACGGAAACATGCGGTTATTCGTTGGAAAACCAGCTCAACTTGTTGAGGGAAGTGAAGGAGACTTTCAAAAAGCCTACAATTGAAATATACAGCAAGGCAGACCTTCACGATTTCAAAGACAGAATGAGAATTTCGGTCGTGACGAAGGAGGGAATAGATGAACTCCTCAGCCTGATAAAAGAAGAAGCGAGGAAATCAAAAAGCCGATGATAGCTGCGGAATTCAAATAAGGTAACCCGGGGGTTGGTTTGTCCACTTTTTTGAGTAAAAGAATCAGAGCTGCGGAACTGAAAGCCAGAGTAAATATAGCCTGAATTGGGGAGGAGTAGTAAAAGGAGGACACGAAGAGAACGTTTGGAATCACAACATCTCCAACACCCATATAAGAGTTTCTCTCCTTTCCGGGAATGATGAAGAGCAAAGGCAATTCCATCTCGCTTAAAGATTCCGCAAGCTTAACCATGTGTCCGGTTTTGTAAACCGAGACGTAATCGTAGATTGCGAGGATCGCAAGAAGGATTATAGCCGGAATAGGTTCAAGGCTTATTCCGAAAATAGCGATAACCCCGGCAGAAACGAGAAGGGCGACGAAGTTAATAAAGACAGGATTTCTTCTCACCGCCAAAAGGATCGTTAGGGCGAGAGAAGGGACTAAAG
>WAQS01000203.1 GCA_015520115.1 Ferroglobus sp. | reverse complement strand
ATGTCTATCCGAAAAGAATAGAGGCGAACTCGAAGTTCTTCACGAATTCGGTCACGTACAGACGTTTCCGTTAATTTTGATTTACTACTTACCCTTTCTAAATCTACCAAGCTTTAAAGAGGTTCTAATCGTTACGGTTGGCATGCTCTTCTTCTGGGAAATTCTCGCCGAGATTTACGTTGTTCTAAAACACCCCTCTTACTTTAGCGTTTACAAACGAGCAAACGTCTCCTATTTCTTGTTCTGGATGGTAACGATAACTGGAGCTATTTTTCCTTTCATCCATCTATATTAAACCACATCATCAACTCTGAGAACCTTTATCGTATTCGTAGTTCTCGGCTCACCGAAAGGCATTCCGGAAGTTATCACCACGATACTTTCTTTCTTAATCAATCCCCTCTCGACGGCGACACTTATCTCCTCAGAGATTAGCTCGTCAACGTTACTGCTTGGAGGGATTGAAGAAAGAGGATAGCAACCCCAAACGATAGAAAGTTTTCTGAGCGTTCTACTATCGTGAGCGACGACCAAAATTTTCGATCTCGGTCTAAACCTCGAAATCTGAACGGCTGAAGATCCCGTTCTTGTGAAGACTATTACAGCCTCAGCCTTCAACTCTTCCGATATTCTGGCTGCCGAGTTCGCTATCGCTTCCGATACACTCCTCACACTTCTTTCCCGCAGATAAGGGTAGATTGATTCAGCCCTTCTGATTATCCTGTCCATGACTTTCACAGCCTCCACCGGGTATTTCCCAGCTGCTGTTTCCTCCGAAAGCATTAAAGCGTCGCTTCCGTCAAGAACCGCATTAGCCACATCAGTTGCCTCAGCTCTTGTCGGCTCCCTCTGAACGACCATCGACTTGAGCATCTGCGTAGCAGTTACGGCAATTTTTCCCTCCTCGTTAGCGAGCTTAATCGCCTTCTTCTGAATCACCGGCACTTCCTCTATGGACAGCTCAACCCCCAAATCTCCTCTGGCGATCATTATTCCGTCCGACGCTTTCACGATCTCTTCAAGATTTTTCACAGCTTCTCTTCTTTCAATCTTCGCTATTATCGTCGAGTCTTCAGCGTATTCTCTCAGCTTGAAGACGTCCTCCTTAGAGGAGACAAAAGAGAGAGCTATTAACTCAACCTCCTTTTCAAGCAGAAATTCAAGATCTCTGATGTCTTTTTCGGTCAAACCGAACTTCTGCATTCCGGAAAAGTTAATTCCCTTGTAGGACGTTAAAACTCCTCCCTCCAAAACCTCAGCTATAACCTCATTTCTTTTTACTTCGACGACTTTAAGCTTTACGGAACCGTCCGCCAGATAAATAACTTCTCCCGGTTTTACATTTTCAAAGAACTCCTTGTGAGGAACGGGAATCTTGCTTTCTTCACTTTCACTTTTCACGAGCGAAACTTTATCTCCCCTGTGAAGAGTCAACGGCTGCTTTAATTCGCCTATCCTCATCTTCGCCCCGGACAAATCGCCAAGAATTGCCACATTCCTCTCCACTTCTTCAGACGCTTCTCTAACAGCTTCAATTAGCTTGGAATGGTATCTTTTACTTCCAAAAGCCATGTTAATCCTTGCAACATCCATTCCAGCTTGAACGAGCTTTTCAATCACTTCATAACTTTCGCTCGATGGGCCGAGCGTTGCGACGATCTTCGTTTTCCTCATCTCAGAATGTTATTTCAACAAAGTAAATTGAAGTTTCGATTGAATAAAATCGAAAAAATTTTCTTATTGAACTCAGAGAGAGTAACATGAAGTTCGGAATCGAATTCGTGCCGAACATGAAGTACTACGAGCTCGAATACTACGTGAAACTCGCTGAGGACAGCGGTTTTGAGTACACGTGGATAACCGACCACTACAACAACAGAAACGTCTACGCGATGCTGGCTGTTCTTGCTCTGAAAACGAACAAAATAAAGCTCGGTCCGGGAGTTACGAACCCCTACCACATCTCACCAGCTTTAACAGCTTCAGCGATAGCAACGATAAATGAGCTGAGCGGTGGAAGAGCAGTCCTCGGAATTGGTGCCGGAGACAAAGTAACCTTCGAGAGAATTGGTATAAGCTGGGAGAAGCCGCTAAAAAGAATGAGGGAAGCTGTCGAAATTATAAGAGCTCTTCATGCAGGAAAACCAGTTAAATATGAGGGAGAAATCTTCAAAATGAACGGGGCTAAGCTCGATTTCAAAGCCGGAAGCATCCCGATATACATCGGAGCGCAGGGTCCGAAAATGCTGCAACTCGCAGCTGAGCTTGGTGATGGTGTTTTGATAAACGCCTCCCACCCAAGAGACTTTGAAGCTGCCAAAGAAAACATCGAAGCTGGATTGAGCAAAGCCGGAAAGAGCAAGGAAGAATTTGACGTCGTTGCTTACGCTTCGATGAGCGTTGACAAGGATAGAGACAAGGCGAGAAACGCTGCAAGAATAGTTGTCGCTTTCATAGTTGCCGGATCGCCGGAAGTAATCTTCGAAAGGCACGGAATAAGCATGGAGGATGTGAACAAGGTTAGAGAGGCTTTGAACAACGCTTTCACGAAGGGAGACTGGGCTGGAGTTGGAAAAGCTGTAACGGATGAGATGATCGACTGCTTCTCAATAAGCGGAACTCCAGAAGATGTGATCGAAAGAATAAAAGAGCTGTCCAAAGCGGGAGTCACTCAGGTTGTTGCTGGCTCTCCGATAGGGCCGGATAAAAAGAAGTCCATACAGCTGATTGGAAAGGAGATTATTCCAGCCTTTTCTTAATTTTTTAAACTTCAACGTACCTTTTAACGAAATTTAAGTAGAACTTCCACTCCCTTTCGCTTAAAACGTGCAGCTGAAAAACATCGCTCAATTTTCTCTCAACTTCAACCTTAAGTTCAAGAGCTTTCCTCTTATCGAAATTTGAAGTCACCACAGCAACATCTATGTCGGAAAGCATCACGTGGTAACTTCCATCAACAATCGATCCGAAAACGTAAACTTTAGCATCGCTGAAGTACTTCCTCGCAATCTTCTTTATTTCTTTAGCGTAGTAAGTGTAATCTTCAAAAAACTTCTTTCTCTTCTGTTTTTCTGCAATCAATCTTTTGACGATATCCATTTTCGAAACTCCCCCTTAAATTTTTCCAGTGTGTCAATCATTTTCTTAACCTCATTCTCCGAGTAATCTCTTGGGAGGTATCTGGCAAGAATATACGCATCTTCTATGTCTTTCAGAATTATCTCGTTTTTACTGTAAAACTCTTCGAATTTCTTGTCAACATTCGATGCATACTCGAAAAGCTTCTTGAGGTTGTGCGTCTTCGGGAAATAGCCTACATCTTTGGCCAATACGTATTTTAGATACAACTGCAAAGACTGTTCGATGT
>WAQS01000202.1 GCA_015520115.1 Ferroglobus sp. | reverse complement strand
TGATGAAAAGTGGAGACCGATTGAGGGCACGGAGAAAGAGATAGAGTGCGATTTCATATGTGTAGCTGTAGGACTCTCTCCGGCTCACGAGCTACTTTACCAAGCCGGATGTGAAATGAAGTTCGTTCCCGAACTTGGCGGTTTGGTGCCAATCAGAAACAAATACGGAGAAACTACTGCCGAAGGTGTATACGTTGCCGGAGATGTTGCTGGAATCGAAGAAGCTACGGCGGCGATGATGGAAGGAAGAATTGCCGGACTGGATGCTGCGATAAAGCTTGGATACGGTGATGAGGAGGCTGTAAAGCTAAGAGACAAAATAGTAGGAGAGCTCGAAGAGTTCAGGAGGGGACCTTTCGGAGAGAGAATTCTCAGAGGTTTGGAAAAGGTGGTGAGGTGAATGCAGGAGTTCTGCAAGAGGGGATATTTAATCGAGGAAGAGTTACCGGAACCGCCAAGCGAGGAGAGGCTAAAAGATAAAAGACCGGTAGCCTACATAGAATGCCCCCAAAGAATCCCCTGCTCCCCTTGCAAGGAAGCTTGCAGGTTTGATGCGGTGATAATGGAAACGATAAACGACATTCCGAAGGTAGATTACGAGAAGTGCACTGGCTGCATGGCTTGCATAAGAGTCTGTCCAGGCTTAGCGATTTTCATGCTCCAAATTAAGGATGATAAAGGTTACGTTACTTTGCAGTACGAGTTCCTTCCCTGGCTTAAGAAAGGAGACAAAGTGCTCGTTTTGAACAGAAAGGGAGAAGTGATTGGAGAAGGTGTAATAACGTGGGCTTTGAATCCAGAAAGAAACGACAGAACTCAGCTCGTAACTGTTGAAATAGACAAAGATCTGATTTTTGAGGCGAGAGCTGTTAAGAGGGTGGTAGAATGAAGAGCCGAAAGATCGTTTGCAGGTGTGAGGATATAACTGAAGAGGAGATAATTCACGCCATAGAGGAAGGATACGACGACATAGAAAGTTTGAAAAGATACACAGGAGCAACCACCGGAGCTTGTCAAGGAAAAGGTTGTTTAATGCACATATTGAGAATCCTCAGCCAAAAAACCGGAAAAAGTCCCGAAGAGATCGGAATTACTACTCAAAGACCTCCGGTGAATCCAGTTCCTTTCTACGTTTTGGCTGAGGGGGAGAAAGAATGAGGGTGGCGATAATTGGCTCCGGCATAGCTGGAATCTCTCTTGCTTACTTTCTTGCGAGAAGTGGAATTGACGTAGTGGTTTTCGAGAAAAGATATCCTCTTTACGGAGCGAGTGGTAGAAGTTCCGGAGGAATAACTCTTCAGTTCGACAAACCGGAGTTCGTCGATCTCGCAAAGGAGAGTTTGAAAATTTACGACAGAGTTCAGTCGGAGGTGGGATTCAACTTCCTATACAGGCACGACGGATACATAAAAGTGGCAAGAAATAGAGAAGATTTGGAGAAGCTTGAAAAAGAAGTGAGAGTGGCTAAGACGAAGGGTGTTAAGGCTAAAATTATTGAGCCTGAAGACGTGAAAGAGTTCGTTCCCGACTTCAACCCAGATGCAATAGAAGGAGCAAGCTACTCCGAAGGTGGAGTTATATTTCCGTGGCCGGTTATCTGGGGTTTCGCCAAAGGTTGCAAAGAGATGGGGGTTGAAATCAAAAAAATGAGCGAAGTTAGCGAAATCATCATTGAAAAGGGGTTCGTAAAAGGAGTAAAAGTTAACGGAGAGGTCTACAAAGCGGATTACGTGGTTAATGCAGCCGGAGCTTGGAGCAACGAAGTTTCGTCTTTAGCTGGGGTGGGCTTGGATAACAGGATAATTAAAGAAGAGGTTTGCGTTAGCGAAAGCCTCAAGCCTTACCTCGATCCGTACATTCTTGACGTCTCCACCGGCGTTTACTTGAGTCAAAGTGTCAGAGGAGAGATAGTCGGAGGAATTCTCGGTAGCGAAGTAGAAAAGCCTGAAACGTCTTCGACGTTCGAATTCTTAACGAAGTATGCCAAAAGAGCGAGCGAGCTGATTCCCAAACTGAAAGGATTAACAATTCTCAGACAGTGGGCGGGAGTTTACGATGTAGCCAAGGATGAAATTCCCGTAGTTGGACTAACCTCCGTAAGCGGATTTATACAGTTCAACGGGCTCGGAAAATTCGGAATGTGCATCGCTCCAGCTCTGGCAAAGGAGCTGGCAATTCTGATTATAAGAGGAGAAAACAGAAAAATAGAAAAGTTCAGCCCACTTAGGTTGAAAATCCACCACTAAATTTTTCTCTTCTTTTTGAGAACTTCCTCAAGTTTCTTCTCTATCGGCTCTTCATGGGTGTACGGGCACATCAAATAATGCTCCACAGCCTTTGCTATCGCATCCTTTGTTGCACTCTCACCAGTCTTTTTCTTCAATTCGTTGAGCACATCCTCCGGCAGCACGGTTTGAGCATGCACGATCTTTACCATCTCCATCACCTATAATGATGATGAGATTTGCTGGTATTTAAATTTTGTGCTGAAAGTTTTCGTGAAGCTTCCATCCAAGAACGCAACATGTTGCAATGGTAATTCGCTAAATTTAGTTATCTCGTCCAATGCTACTGGCAACCAATCACAAAATTGTTTTTATCAAAATATTTAAATTCTTGAAAAAAGATAGATGAGATATGAGTGTCGAACTCGTGGAAGGGTTAAAAGACCTGAAGACTGGAGCTCTGCTCAATTTGTTAGCGGTGCTACTGATCTTCTTCTCTATGGGAATGATGTTTGCGACCTTTGGATTCACCCCAATGAGAGAGATCGAGCCGGAAGAGATTCTTGGAATGATGGCTATATTCGGAGTTTTCGCCCTTCTCTTCCTTTTGGCAATAATTTTAAGTTTGGCAAGCTTTGTCATGTACTTCAAAGCTACGGGGCACTTGAAGAATTACGATGAGAAGTACGGGATCGGTAGAAAAGGAATGATCCTTGAAATCGTCGGTGTCGTTCTCATGCTGACATCGTTTATCCCGATAATAGCAACTGGAATGAGGCTGGAAGAAGCTCACTACGCAGTTTCTGGGGGTGTAATTGCGGCATTTCTACTTATATTTGCGGGAGCAATCGCTCTAATTGTAGGAGCAATCCTCTTCGGAGTTATGCTGATGAGGCTTGAGGAAGTTGAAAGGGATTTTAAAGTCGCTGGAATACTTTACTTCGTTGGAATGGCACTGAGCTTTTTCACCGGGATTATCGGGGTGTTAATTGGGATAGCAACGACGGTTCTGATCTACATCAGCGCAAAGAGTGCTTTAAGGAGATTGTCCATTGCTTGAGGAGAGAAAAGATTTTATCTCCTGCCGTATTACTTACCTTTGACCCCAGCGGGGAGGGGTGTGGAGAGAGCTAAGCTTTCGATGAAGCTCCCTGCAAGGCTGGGGTTACACCATGCCGATAGGTCCCCTGGTGAGAGAGCTCTGGCTTTCGATGACCCTGGGGCAACCCGGGCATGGGACAAAGCCCCGAGAGGTCAGCCGTTTGAGAGAGCGCAGCTTTCGATGATTTACGGCGTTACACTCGGGGCACAGGAATTAGAAAACTCTTTTGAGTAGATTCTCGAACTCCTCTCTTCTTATAACTCTTCCGTGTCCCGGATAAATTTTCTCAAACTCCACTTTCAAAACCTTCTTCAAACTCCTTCTGTATTCCTCGTTGTTCCAATTGAAATTTTTCGAGGACAATGTTGGATTACTGCCGAAAATGCTACATCTCACCAAATCTCCGCAAATAAGCGAATCATCGACGAGAATGGAAATACTTCCCGCAGTGTGTCCCGGAGTGTGGATTATTTCGAGATCCTTCAGCTCCTCCACGCTTTCAACCTCCTCAAGGTACTTTGGTTTCTTTACACTTTCGTAAAACCTCGCAAAAGCTCCTATCAAGCCCTTGTATTCATGTTTTTTAACTCCTTTAAGATACTCAAATTCCTCCGGATGGGCGTAAACCTTGCTCTTCAAAATTTTCGAAATAGAATAAGCTGAACCCATGTGATCGAAATGGGAGTGAGTAAGAATTATCCCGTCGCATTCTCTAACGACTTCGGCAATCCTCTTCTCATTTCCCGGTAGTCCCGTATCTACGATGTACCTCTTTCCGTTAATTATCACGAAGTAAACGTTGCAACCTTTCGCTCTGATCAATTCCACCATACCACAAAGTTTTCGGTTGTATTTATTAACATCTGTCTCTTATACACATCTC
>WAQS01000201.1 GCA_015520115.1 Ferroglobus sp. | reverse complement strand
GGTACGAGAAATACAGGTGGTACGTAACTTCAGAAGGTTTTCTTGTTATCGGGGGGAGAAATGCGGAGATGAATGAAGAAATAGTTTCTAAGCACTTTGAAAGCAAGGATCTTTTCTTCCACACGCAAACTCCCGGAGGAGCTGTGACGATCCTCAAAAAGGGATTGGAAGCTGGTGAGAGAAGCATAAGAGAGGCTGCCGAATTTGCAGCAATATACTCGGCTTTGTGGAAGCACGGAATGCACAGCGGAGAAGTTTACTATGTGACGTACGAACAAGTGAAGAGAGCCGCTAAACCCGGAGAATACCTACCGAAGGGTAGCTTTTACATTATCGGAAAGAGGAACTACCTCTCGGTTGAGTTGAAAGCTGCTGTAGGTGTAGATCTCGAAAATCTGAGGGTGATCGGCGGACCAGTGGAAGGAGTGAGAAAGCATGCGGACTATTACGTTGTGATAGGGATAGGTGACAAGGATGTTAACGAAATTAGCGTGGAAATTGCGAAAATCTTCTACGAGAAGTGCAAAGAGGAGGAGAAGCATCTGGTGAGGGCTATAGCCACCCCGGACGAAATCGCTAAATTCTTGCCTCCCGGAAAATCGAGGATAATAGAGGTGAGAGCGTGATAGTTGTGATCGGAGTTGGTAACTTGCTTATGAAGGATGACGGATTTGGAATACACGTTCTGGAAAGATTGAGAGCCGAAAATATTAACGCTGAGATTGTCGATGCTATGACGAACGTTCAAATTTTGCTTTCAGCGATGGAAGGGAAGAAAAAAGCCATAATAGTAGATGCTATCGACTTTGAGGGGGAAGCTGGGGAAGTAAAGATAATACGATTCAACCCCGAAAAAATTCCGAAAGATCTGAAGCTGAGCGTCCACGATATTCACTTTAAAGATGCGATAGCCATTGCTAAGGGGGTTTACGATCTTCCGGAAGAGATAGTTGTTGTAGGAGTTAAGCCGAAGGAGATCAAACCGGAGATAGGATTGAGCAGAGAATTAGAGGAGAGAATTGAAGAAGTCGTCGAAATAATCAAGAGGGAAATTACTTCTTCCGGTACTTAGAGTAGATGTAGTTCTTCAGGTTTAGCGGATTAGGGAAGTAGAATATCGATCCTTTTCCAGCTGCTTTGAGCATTCTTTCGCATAGGGCGTAAAACCTACTGTCGTCGTTTAGCATTAGAACATTCAAGTTTATATCTTCGTCTTTCAGTTTTGCCGACTCTATTACCGCCATCTTCCAAGGGGGAATAAGAGGGTTGTAGCTTGCAGTCGGTTCACCGTCGGTTATGAGAATTACGTACTTAGCTCCGTCTTTTCCTCTCAAAGCGTTTCTTGCGGTCTTTAAAGCCAGAGCTATGTCTGTTCTTCCTTCCACGTCCACGTTTACTATGTCGCCCTCTCTAATCTTCTCTGTTCTGTGGTTGAAAACAAAAACTTCGAGATCGTCGAATCCCTTTCTTATGCTCATTTTTAAAGCTAACGCGGCTTCTATTGCTCCTATTATTTTCTTTCCTCTCATCGAGTCGCTCACGTCTATTAGCATTACGAAGTGTCTCTTTCCGACTTTTTTCGGATTTCTTGAAACTATGTCCTTCTCCCTTATTTCGAAATCTTCGTTTTTGGCAGCTCTTATCATGGTTTCAGGAATGTCGATGAGATCGTAGGAATGCAAGTACTCGTCGTACTCCACAAGTTCGTATCCCGGGATGTAGGAGAGAGTTTCTCCTTCAGATTCAGCGTAATAACCCTTAGCTTCCTTTGAAACTTCCTTCATAACTTTTTCCGCAATTATCCTTTCCGCTTGCTTGCTGAACTTTACCTTCCTCCTGAAGAACCTCTTCGTAACTCCCTCTATTATCCCCATTTCGATTAACTCTTTCAGCGCTTCTTCAAAGAAGTAGTCAAGGAGTTCTTTGAAGTTTATATCTTCTATTTTCAACTCTCCAGAGCGAAGCTTTTCCTTTATTTCCTCCCAAGCTTTCGACTTTGCCTCTACATACTTCTCGAACTTGTCCATCCATAGAGCTTCAGCATAGCCGAAATTTCTCATCATGTCGTTGAAAATTGTGGAATAGCTGTCGAAGTTTTCAGCCAACTCTTCGTCATCTATTTTCTGTTTGATGAAGTTCTTTACGTTAAAGTCTCCTCTGTCCATTGCGTAGGGGTTGAAAATGTGGTAGGCTAAGTTTTCGGCAAATTCAGCCGGAATGCTGTCGTCCTTACAACTCCTGCACTCTGGTTTCGTAAACTCCATCTCCGACCCTCTCCACTAAGCCGGTACACCTTTTTATCGATTCAAGGAGAATCTCGAAAGCTGAAGGAATTTCTTCCGGCTTTCTGCTCATTAGGAGTATATACTTCCAGAAGGTTTCCATCTCCTTCGGAGAGTCCTCGTAAACGTTTATCATCTCCCTCTTCCTAAGCTCCCTCGAAAGTTTTCTGAAGTCGGAATCTTCGATATTGCCGTAAATTTCTCCGCACGTCCTGTTTATCGCCTCTTCTACAAGCTTTTCTATTATAGCGTCTTTTTCAGCCTCGTAATCAACTTCGATTCTGCTTCTCAACCCAAGCTTGATAACTTCGTAACCCTCTCCGTAGTCTGAAAGCATTACAACGCTTCTTCCTTTCCTTGTGGCGTTTGCTTTAACGTGGTCGAATAATTTTATGGTAGCTCTGCAAGAAGGTTCGCTTTCAATCCTTGCAGCGTATCTACACCTCTCCTTGTTTCTTGCATATCTAACGACTCTCGCCAAGATTTTGAGGTGCCATTCTGGAATCGTTGCTCCATTCTTTAAACTCATGTTTCTCAAACCGATCTCTATTTCCTCTCTTAGCGTTTCGGGAGGACCGATTGGAATTGCTTCCATCCTATCAAGGAGCGGCTCTTTTATGGCTTCTGTACCTCTATAGTTAGCGGGATTAGTTGAGGCTATGAAAATCGCATCGATCTTCAGCGGAACTATCTCTCCTTCGGGAGTAGTTACCTGCTTTTCCTCGATAAGTTCGTGGAGTAGAGTTTGCAAAGCTGAAGGAATCGAACCGAGCTCGTCGAAGTAAGCGATACCTCTATTCGCTTTAAGCACCCTTCCGGGAGTAAAAACTTCCGGATGATCCAAATCGTAACCCTCTCTTATCTTCTGAATGCTGATACCTCCGATGAGCTGTCGAGTGGTCATCATAGGGTCTCCCGGAATCCTTATCCACTTTCTCCCTATCCATGTTAGCTCCACTTTTTCCTCTTCCATTACCTTCCTCTTGCAAGCGAAACAGCTTGGCTTCACTGGATTGTCGTGGATTTTGCACCCTTTGATAGCAAGCTGCTTTTCTGGAAGAAGCTTGGCTATCGATTTCGAGAAGGTCGTTTTACCGTAACCCTTCTTACCTATGAAGAGGATATTTGAGCCTGAAATCAAGGCGTTCTTAACCATTTCCTTTTCAAGATTCTTTCCAACGATTTCGTAAAACGGATCTTCTCCTCTCCTCTCGTACTCAAGGATTTTTTCTCTAACCAACTCGTGAAGGGGTTTTTCCCAGTACGCTCTGAATTCGTCGGAAAATATGTCTACTTCCTCCCCGTTAATCAAGAAGGTTGGTGCAGAACTTTCCTTGACTTCCACTTCTTTAAATATGTACTCCTCCATTGGATAATACTCTTAAAACTATAATTTATACAGTTTTTGGTTTGAAAACAAAAGAGAAAAATAAAAAAATTTTAATTTAAACTTCCTTGGTTAAGTCTTCGCAGTACTTCTTCACGACTTCCTCCTCTGGCGGCTTAGTCAGCAGCGAGACTATGATGAAGAGTATGAATCCCACTGGAATCGCCCAAACTTGGTGTGGCGTTATGAAAGCCTTCGGATTTCCGAAGAGGATGTCGTTGAGGAAGAAGAACGAATGGTGTCCAAGCACGTATTTAGCTTTGAGCCATGCGTAGAGGTGGAGGAAGAACATCACGACAGCAGTAGTCCACATCGCTGCTCTCGTAGCTCTCTTCCACCATAGACCGAGGATTAGTCCGGGACCGAGCGATGCAATTATAGCGACGAACGCCCATCCGGAGAGGTCAAGGACCAACGCTGGTGGGTTGAATGAGATAAACATTCCTATGAGCAGGAAGATTACCGATACAATTCTTGCGAGCAATATCGGGTTCTCCTTAGCCATTCTGCTCTTCAGCAGTATCTCTCCCCAGTCTCTTGTTGCTAAAACGTTAACGACCATCACCCATCCGGCTGCTGTGGACATAGCGATAGCCAAACCACCAGCAGCGAGGATACCAAGTATGACTGGGTTCTTCAATGCTTCTACGGCAGCTATCATTGCGTAGTCCGTTACCTTACCAACTCCGAAGGTCGTAGCGTAGTATTTCAGGACCGCAACAGCCTTTGACTCAACGACACCTTCCGTGACGAGTGGGTGATATGTTTCCATCATCACTTTGGAGCCGGCGCCGATTATCTGAAGCGACACGTAGAAGATACCTGCCGCAAGAGTGCACCAGAAGATGCTCCTTCTTGCTGTTTTCATGTCCATGACTGTAAAGAACCTAACGACTGTGTAGGGCATTGTTGCGAATCCAAAGTGCCATACGAAGAACCAGCCGATTAAAGCGATCCACGTTCCTGTTAGTAAGTGGGGAACATCTGGAGCATCAGCTGGTGTGTTCCAGAACTTGGGGTTGTTTGCCGCAACAGCATCCCAGAATCCACCGAGTCCTCCAAGTTTGGCTATGATCGCAATAGCCGCTATTACCGCCGCTACAGTCATCACCACTGCCTGAAATGCAGCATTCCAGCTTGTTGCGATCATACCTCCCCAGACGATGTAAAGCATGACGATGACAGTCCCTATTACAACTCCGATCCAGTAGGGCACTTTAAGAATCGCAAGTAGGAACAGAGCCATACCCACTATGGACAGCGTTATGTAAAGCACGGCTGCGAACATCGTGATAATCCCGATAAGCCATCTCAATCTCTGATCGTTGTATCTGTCAGCATAGTAGTCGGCAAAGCTTGTTGGAGCGTACTTTCTTAGAGCTGTTGCGGTAAGAAGTGTAGCCAGTGGCATTCCCGCAATAATGGCAGCCATTGGCCAGAAGAATGGATAACCGAGTATGAATATGAAGGCTGGCAATCCGAGCATCGAGGCTGGGCTTAAGTATGTTGATTCGAGAGCCAAACCGTTAACAACAGCACCGATTTGTCTTCCAGCTACATAGTAGTCGGTTGCACTCTTCATTCTTGCTCTCGAATAGTAACCTATAGCAATAACCGCCAAGAAATACAAAGCTGTAATGCCTATAACGATTGGGTCTACCTCTGCCATGCCTACTCACCTCTCGCTTTTTCCGCTTTTTCAGGGAAGTAGAAGTACATCACCGACATCAACAGCGGTATCAGCCATGTACCGATGATCGATGCGTAAAGCAGCGGTGCCAGTTTTATGTGGTTTATTTTTGCCGTCGCTTCGAGAATCCAGCAGAGTGCTGTCCATCCGTAAAACAGAAAAGCTCCCACCCAGAACACCTTAGGTGGCCATGGCATACAATCACCAATCTATGAATTAATTGTGTCAAATTTAAATTTTTCGTTATAGTTTTCGAGAATATTAATTGTACGCCAAAATAAACACAAATTAGAACATCAGCGGTCTGTCGTAGAAGTCTTCTTTTTTTATTGCCCTTAATACATCTTCAAACTTTCTCAACCCATATTTTAATAACCTTAATAGCTGCATCTGGAAAATTTGTGCGGTAATGTATGCATCGGACAAGGCTGAATGACGATATGCTATATCAACTCCGTACTTTTTAGCAAGTTCTTCTAAAGTCACATCTTTCGTATAATCCCCGAAAAGCCTTCCTATGAGCTTCTCGACATCGGCTACATCGACGTATTTACATTCGAAAACGATTTCGCACTCCTTAAACGACTTTTTCAGAAACTCGATATCCAGATTTATCGAATATCCAACAATAATCCTCTCCTTTAGCTTTTCTAATATTTCCCCCTTCACCTCGCAAAAGGTGGGAGCTTCTTCAACCATCCTTGGGGTGATTCCGTGGTACTTCACAGAATCAACTTTAAACTTCCTTGGCTTCAAAATTCTGTAGTAGGCTTCGGAAAATAGGATTTTCAATCCGTCCATCGGTATTATGGCTATGGAGAGAATCTCATCTTTTTTTACGTTCAATCCAGTCGTTTCAACGTCCACAACGGCAAATTTTTCCTCTCTCAAATTCTCTCAACTCCGTAATGGGCTTTAATAAAATCTTGAAAGTTCTTAATCACCTTAAAAGACTCTCTGAGAAGCACAACATCAAGCTTTTCAAGCTCCTTAGCGTTTACGATGTTATCGCTTTCGTGGGCTTGGTGTCTCAGCCTTAGGTTTTGGATGTAGTTGTAAACTTCAACGAGGGTCTCGCCCCTTTCTTCCCCTATTAATTCCTTGACTGCCCTCAGTCTTTCTATGGTGTTGAGCTCTTTTATTCCCGCATCTAAGGCTAAAACCCTCGCGCAGTTGACAATCGGATATATGCCGTAAAGCTTTAAGTCGATTCCCTTCTCCAAATTCTTCATACCGAAAAAGCCAATGGGAGGTGTGATCGTTAAAGCGTCCTTGGCAAGAAACCTGACCGCTTGATTGGTTTTCGCTTCAAAAACGTAATCGCGGAGTTCGTTGTAAAGATCTTCGTTTCCGTAGACGTGTCTCATGTCAAGGAATATCGTTAGATGCCTAACGTTCTGGGGAGTTAGGTTGGTGAACCAGTTTTTGAAGGTTCTTTTCCACTCATCGATGCTCATACACCAGTTAGGTGCCATGTAGCCGGCTTTGCACTTTGGTATGCCTACGTAATCCAAAAGCTCAACAGCCCTTTTCGAAACATTCTCAAATTTGTAGGATTTGATCTCTGTTATCATCGCATTGTCCTGATCCGTGGCTATAATCTGCTCTTTCCTTCCGCCGCTTCCCATTACAACGAAGGAGAACTCCCTATCGATTTCCTCTCCAAGAAATTCGAACACTTTCTCGTAAACAACGTCGTAAAAGGCGTTTAACGTCCTCGATATGTCTTGAAAGCTAACACCTCTGTGGGTTAATTCTTTGACGATTTCCCTCGACTCGGCAACTATTTCTCTCACTTCGTCAATGCTTTCGCTCCTGCGAAGAGATCTGAAGAGGTAAGTCACTCTCGAAAGTGGTTCAAAAGCACTCAAAACGTCTTTTATCGAAATCACGCCGCTAATCTTTCCGTTCTCCGTTACGACGAGGTGGTTTATTCCCGACTCAAGCATTTTTATGTACGCTTCGAAAATTGGTGAAGTTGCCTCGTCACTTATCACCGGCGAGCTCATGAACTCCTCAACGCGTTCATCAATTTTGTTGAGGGATACTGCTTTCTTCAAATCCCTGTCGGTGAAAATTCCGAGGGGCTTTTCATCCTCAACCACGACAAGGCTTCCAATTCTGTTTTCGAACATTTTTTCAGCAGCTTCCCTAACTTTTGTGTCCTTACTGCAAGTTACCGGACTCCTCCTCACTATCTCTTTTACAGGTTTGAGAAGAGCGTCTTCGAGGGTTACGTAACTAAATCTGAGGGAACTGAACTTTCTTTCCTTGAAAAATCTGAAAAATTCTCCGAACCTTTCGTTTTCTTCGACAAGTTTCTTAAAAACATCGGCTTTAAAAAGGTAGCACACACTATCTTCAGCTGCGTAAAGATCTCCCTCGACAGGTTTTTTTTCGATTGCTGCTGAAACTCCGAATATTTCGCCTTTAGTAATTCTCTCCTCTTCGCTCCCTTTTTTCAAGGAGAGTTCCCCGGAATAAACAAAAAACACGTATTTCGGAACTTTTCCCTTTTTCAGGATTCTTTCTCCAGCTTCGTAAACTTCGACATCCATACTCGAAACGAGTTCCTCCAACTCTTTTTCTGAGAGGTAAGAGAATGGAACGACCCTCTTAAGCAAGTCTTTTGGAGGTATCATCTAATTGATAGCTCAATCGAAAAATATATCAACTTTTTTCATGGTTGAGCAGAGAGATTATTTTTTCGTGAAGCTCTCTAATAACCTTCCTTCTGTCCTCCATAAGAACGACGTCCTCCTCTCCAAGGAGGTAGAGGTTCCACGAGAAGGGGCTCGGATATGGGGTTCTAACAACGCTGACCTCAATTTCCTTTCCGATCTTCGAGAGGTAGTCGAGAGCGTTTTCTATATCCATCGCATCCTCAAGAATTTCTCTGTAAGTCTCCTTCAAAACCGGAAAGTCCATGCCGAACTTCTTTTCGAGCAACCTCAATAGGGAGTCTGCGCTGAGCTGCTGCTTCCATACGCTCTTTTCCTTTCCAAGGTAGTTTCTCAAAATCATGAAGCTCCTAACGGCAACGTGCCTAAACCTCCTCCTAACTATTTCGGTTTTTTTAAGGGCTTCAACGAGATCTTCCCTAAACTTCTCCATTTTCAGCAAGTTCTTCAGTTCATCGTCGTTTAAACTCTTGCTTTCCGGCAAAATCAAGGAGAATCCGTTATCTGTTATCGCAAACTGAACATTGCATTTCTTTAGCTTTCCAGCGCGGAAGGCGCAAACTCTCGCTAATGCGTTGTTTGCTCTTCTCCCGATTAACGTGTGGAAAAAGTAGTAGTTTCTTTCGGCTTCGTATTTCTCTATAACGAGCTTTTTATCTGTAGGAATCTCACTTACGATGAGCTGCTCTAAGAAGTAGTTTTTAATGGCTCTTGCAGCCTTCCTTTCGAGCTTGTAATCCCTAACAAGAATTTCCTCGGAAGTTTCAATGTTTTCCTCCACCATTCTCCTGAACTTCTGAATTCTCAAAGCGAGATCGTAACTTAGCGGAAGCTGCTCAGAGAACCAGCTGGGAACCGTAGGCTTCTCTCCCTTAACCTCCTCCACGATTATCGTGTTCCCCTTTGACTTTAAAAAGCGAAAAGTTCTGCCAGCTAAAACGAAAATATCTCCTCTCACGAGCCTTTCCGCAAACTCCTCCTCCACTTCTCCCACAAATTTTCCATCCGTAGTTATCACCGCTATCTCCGCCTCATCTGGAATTGTTCCGACGTTGAGATAGTAAATCGGTCTTATCAGCTTCCCTCTTCTCCCGAATTCCATAGTCTTTTCGTCAAACCAAATTTTTCCGTACACGTTCTTTCTTTCGAGTTCGGAGTAAGCACCGCTTAGGTATCTAAGAACAGACAGAAATTCTTCTTTAGTCAGATCTTTGTAGGGATATGCTCTCCTTATGAGCTCCAGAGCTTCGTCAACCTTCCACCTCTTCTCTATCGACATTCCGACAACATGCTGGCAGAGAACGTCCAAGGGTTTTTTGGGAATGTGAATTCTATCGAGCCTTCTTTCCATAGC